>JBAVQT010000145.1:0-9051 GCA_049694295.1 Candidatus Acidiferrales bacterium | reverse complement strand
ATCCATCCGGGAAGCGAGGGTGCCGGAGACCGGCATGGTGAGCATCATGATGAAGCCGCCGCCGGCCAGAGCTTCGCCGGCCAGCACGGCGGGATAACCCATCAGTAGTTGCAGATATTGCGGGATGAGGACGGTGGTGCCGTAGAGAACGATGCCGAGAATGAACATGAAAAACATGGCGGTGGCGAAATTGCGATTTTTAAGGAGGGTCAGCTCGACGATGGGATTGGGATGGCGCCATTCCCAGGCAACCCAAGCGGTCAGCAGGCAGACGGCGACGACGAAACCGATGGTAATCCAGTGGGAGGCGAACCAATCGGATTCCTGGCCCTTGTCGAGGACCATTTGAAGAGCGCCGACGCCGAGCGCGATCAAGGCGAGGCCGATATAGTCCACGCGAATCGACTTCTTGCGGATGCGCTCATCTTTGAGGTAGGGCGGGTCTTCGATCAAGCGATGAGTGAGATAGAGAGAGAGCACGCTGATCGGAACATTGACGTAGAAAATCCAGCGCCAGCTGAAATTGTCGGTGATCCAGCCGCCGAGGGTAGGGCCAATGGCGGGAGCCACAACAACAGCCATGCCATAGATGGCGAAGGCCATGCCGCGCTTGGAGGGCGCGAAGGTGTCCGCCAGAATGGCCTGCTCACTGGGCTGGAGCCCGCCGCCGCCGGCGCCCTGCAGGATGCGGAAAATGATGAGCATGCCGAGGCTGGGCGCCAGGCCGCAGAGAAAGCTGCTGGTGGCGAAGACGGCGACGCAGGACATGTAAAAGCGTTTGCGGCCGAAACGAGTGGCCAGCCAGGCGCTGATGGGAAGAACGATGGCGTTGGAAACGAGATAGCTGGTGAGGACCCAAGTGGACTCGTCGAAGCTGGCGCCGAGGCTTCCGGCGATGTGCGGGAGGGCCACATTGGCGATGGAGGTGTCGAGAACTTCCATGAAAGTGGCGAGGGTGACGGTGACAGCGATGAGCCAGGGATTATGGCGGGGCTGCCAGGCGGCATGATCGAGAGGAAGGGCAAGAGCGTCGGCCACGAAAAGTCCTTGCGGCCGACAGCACCAGCCGCGTAGACTAATATACATGCATGTATGTATTTTGTAAAGAGACAACGGCAGGGGGCCGCCCAATGACCAACGGCATTCCCACGCAAACGATATCCAAGCAACAGGCGCGTTCGGAGACCACGCGGCGAAAGCTGCTGGAAGCCGCGGAGAAGGTATTCGTGCGCGATGGCTTCGAGGCGGCGCGACTGGAGGACATCGCAGCGAACGCCGGATACACGCGAGGGGCTTTCTACGCGAATTTTGAAGATAAAGCCGACTGTTTTTTTCAACTGCTGGAACTCTGGGTGGGCGAGCGGATCGCGGAGGTACACGCGCTGATCGAGCAGCACGGAAGCGCGGCGGCGCGGCGCCGAGCGTTGCGGGAGCACTACGCGCGACAGGCTTGCGACCGGCGGCTGACGCTGCTCGCGCTGGAGTTCAAATTATTTGCGGTGCGGCATCCACAATCGCTGGCGCGACTGCGGGTGCGGATGGAGCGCATGAGGACCAGCGCGATGGAAGCGGTGGGGAGAGTCGCGAAAGGGCGTTCGCAGCGAGTTTCGAATGCCGCGGCGATCACCGCGCTCGGGGCGTTTTCGAAAGGCCTTTTTTTGGAGCATCTGGTGGACCCGAAGGCGCTGCGCGCGAATGACATGCGCGAACTCGCCGGAATTGTATTTGACGCGCTGATCGGCGAGTGATATCCGGGTGACTGGAGAGCGGCCGGACGCCACAGCTGAATTTGCGGGCGACGATAGCGCTCTGCCGCCGGCACGAAAAATGGTGAGAGCCGAAACCAGGGCGGCAGGCGCGCCGGGGACGTGCCGGCGAAGGAGGAAAATATGGAATGGTACGCGTATATCGCATACTTTTTCGGGGGAGCATTTCTGGTCAACGCGGTTCCGCACTTTGTAAGCGGCGTGTGTGGAAGGCGATTCCCTTCCCCGTTCGCTTCGCCACCGGGAAGGGGTGAATCTTCAGCGATGGTCAACGTGCTCTGGGGGTCGCTCAATGTGGTGATTGGATATCTGCTGGTAACTCGGGTGGGAGAATTTCACATCCGCGACGTAGGCAGCGTGGTGGCGCTTGGGATTGGCGGACTACTGATGGCCGTGATGCTGGCGAGTTGGTTTGGACCGATCTACGGGCGTCAATGACGGCGACCGACCGCCGCGACGATGTCCCAACCAAAGAGACGCTTATTTTTCGGCTGCGGAAACTTTGGCGGCCGGCGGCTGAGTGAGCGTGCGATTAGGCGACCATGCCTGGACGCGGACGTCGCCGGTGACGCGAGCCTGAATGAAATCCGAAAAGAAAATATAGGGCTGAATGGGCTCGAGGGCGCTGGCTGTATCGAGGCGCGCACGGAGGTCGGCGGGAATCGCGAAGGAGAGCGCCGCGACGTTGTCGTCGAGTTGCGCGAGCTTGGTGGCGCCGATGATGCAGGAAGTGATGCCGGACTGAGTGGCGACCCAATTGAGCGCGACCTGCGCGGGCGGCCTGGCGAGGCGATTAGAAACATCGAGAAGGGCGTCGAGAATGCGCCAATTGCGTTCCGTGAATTTATTGAACACCGGATTGGGAGAGGACTTCAAAACTTCGAGGCGGCCTTCGCCGCGAGCGCCGCCGGCTTCGTGCTGGTATTTTCCGCTGAGGAAACCGCTGGCGAGCGGGCTCCAGGGGCAGACGCCCAGGCCTAACTCTTGCGCGGCGGGAATGTGTTCGCGCTCGATGCTGCGCTCGACGAGCGAATATTCGAGCTGGAGCGCGATGGGGCGATCCTGGGAATCTTTTTCTGCGAGAGTGGCGGCGCGGGCGACGTACCAAGCGGGCACGTCGGAAAAAGCGTAGTGGCGAATTTTGCCGTCGCGGACGAGGTGGTTGAGCGTGGCGACAACTTCCTCGGCGGGCGTGACGCGATCCCAGGCGTGCAGCCAATACAGATCGATAAAATCGACGCCGAGACGGCGGAGAGATGCATCGAGTGCGCGATAGATATTTTTGCGGCCGTTGCCTCCGGCGTTGGGGTTCCCGGACTGGGCGTTGAAAGTAAATTTGGTGGCCAGGACCACGCTGTCGCGGAGTTTGCGATCGGCGATAAATTTTCCGACGAACTGCTCGCTGCGGCCGTCGGCATAGCCGTCGGCCGTATCTATGAAATTCCCGCCGAGTTCGAGATAGCGATTAAAAATGGAAAGAGAGAGAGATTCATCGGTGCCCCAGCCGGTGGTGCCGCCGAAGGTCATGGTGCCGAGCGAGAGCGGGCTGACGCGCAGGCCGGAACGGCCGAGGGTGACGAAATCGTTCAAAGACATGTTGGTCCTCCGTATCAATTAAGTAGATGCGCGCGGCAGCAGGACAGACTCCAGAGAATACTGGAAAATTGAGTGGAGAGTTAGCGGCGAAGCGAGAAGTCCGGTGGGGCGAGGATATGTAACGCGGGCTATTTCGATTTCAATTCTTCGAAAAGCGCCGCGCGGATTTGGTCTTGTTGCAAGGAGGTCAACTTTGCGGCGGCTGAGGTGAGGTAGAAGACGTCGATGGCCATCTGGCCTTCGGTTTCGATGAGGGCGATTTCGATATTGCAGGCGTGGCGGGCGAGTTGGGCAGCGATGCGATGGAGAAGGCCGGGCTGGTCCTGAGCGATTACTTCGAGGAGGGTGCTGTGAGCGGAGCAGGCATCGTCAACGACGATGTCGGTGGAAACTTTCACCTTCGGCGGGATATTTTTTGTGGAACGAAGGCGATCGCGCAACATTTTTTCCAGGTCAAATTTGCCTAGCAGCACGTCGTGAATGCTCTGCTTGAAGCGCTCCCATTCGGGGAGGTTGAGTTCGAGAGTGCGGAAGCGGTCGGTAAAATAAAAAGTGTCCACGACCACGCCGGCCTGATTGGAGCAGGCGCCGGCTTTGACGATATTCATGCCCCATGCGGCAAGGACTCCAGCGAGAGTGGCGAAGAGAGCGGGACGATCGGTGGAAACGAGGGTGAGCTCATACCAGTGACGGCCGCGGCGCAGCGCGAGTTGGACGGGATCGGTTGCAAGCTGGGAAGACATCTCCATGTGGCCGAGAACTTCTTCGACGGAATAGGAGCGCAAGTAACGCTTGGGCAGACCTTCAAGAAAGAGTTCGAGTTTTTTTCCGGCGGCGGGCGCGAGGGTGCGGAGATGGGTCATCACTTCGTCGTCGGTGTTGACGTGGAGACGCTCGTCAACGGTGCGGATCAGATCGTTGGCGGCGCCGATGTAAAGCTGCCAAATATTTTCAGCTTTCCAGGGGGTGAGAGCCTCGGGATTGACGGCCTTGATGTCGGCGAAGGTAAGCAGGCAGAGCATTTTCAGGCGCTCAGAGGTGCCGACGCGTTCGGCGAAAGCGCCGACCGTCTCAGGATCGAAGATGTCCCGGCGCAGGGTGGCGCTGATTTCCAGGTGATGACCGACGAGGTAGAGGACGGTCTCGCGATCGGGGACGTCGAGATCGAGGCGCTGGAGGCAGCCTTGGGCGATTTCGAGGCTGGCTTGCACGTGATTGGGGGTCTTCAGGCCTTTGCCCGTGTCGTGCAAGAGAATCGAGAGATAGAGAAGCTCGGGCTGTTCGAGTTCGTCGAGAAGTTCGGCGTAGCGCTGGTCCCATTTGGATTGCGACTGGCGGAGGCGATGGAGATTTTCGACGGCGACGAAGGTGTGCTCGTCAACGGTGTAGCGATGGGAGTAATCGCGAACGACGAGAGAATCGATTCCCGCGAACTCGGGAAGAAGAATGGTGAGCAGACGGAGCGAGTGCATGGCACGCAGAGCGTCGGCGGCATGCGGAGCGAGGAGAATTTCCTGGAGATAGTTCCAGACGGTGCGGCCGGCGGGGGGCGAGGCGGCCAGACGCGGGAGAGCCTGCTCCATCTGAGATTCGGCGACGGAGCTGAGATTCAATCCGTGACGAGCTATAAAGCGAAAAGCGCGGAGAAGCATTTCGGGATCGTCAACGTTTTCCGGGCGGCAGAGAAAAATGGCGTCGTCCACGACGGAAAATTCAGCATTGGAAAGACGCGAGCGAAGACTTTGAAACTGACGGTGGAGAGAGGGCCGCGAGGCGGGGACCTCGTCGAGAATCTGATTGCTGACGCGGTGGACGGCGCGCGCCTGAGAGAAATAAACGCGCATCCAATCGGAGGCGGTGGACTCGGCGGGCGAAGCAACACCGGATTCGATGGGAACGCCGACCCGGGCGACGGCGGCGGCTTCCTGAGCTTCCCAGGCGAGGGTGTTGTCGTCGCGCCCATGACGAAAATGCAGAAAGCAGCGAACGGAGGCGAGAAATTCGTAGGCGGCGTCGAACTGGGTGCGAGCGGAGGCGGCCAGCAGGGCGGACTGGCCGCTCCAGCCGCGCTCGTTTTCGAGCGCAGTAATGAGAGAGAGCCAGCAGGCGAGATTGTGATCGCGGAGTCCGCCGGGGCCGTCTTTTACATTGGGCTCGAGATGAAAAACGGTGAAGCCAAATTTGGCGTGGCGCGTGCGGGTGAGTTCGGCAAGACCTTCGATGAGATGTTTGGATTCGCGAGCGACGAGTTTGGGGACGGCGGCGTCATGCAAGCGATCGAAGAGGGCACGGTCGCCGGCGAGATAGCGGCAATCGAGCAAGGAGATGGCGAATTCGAGATTGTCGGGATCGAAGCGGTCACATTCAGAGATTTTGCGGGTGGCAGGGCTGAGTTTAAGACGCAGATCCCAGATTTCCTGCGAAAAGCGGCGGATGGGGCCCTGGAATTTATGTTCGGTGTCCGAACCGGAATAGAGGAAGAGAATGTCCACGTCGGAAAACGGAAAAAGCGATTTGCGGCCGAAGCCTCCGAGCGCGACGAGCGCAAGGCCGGGAGTGGCGGCGGGATCGGGAGAAAGGTACTGGCCCCACACGCGCAGAAAAATGGATTCAACCAGCGCGGTGCGCGCGGCGAGGGCGGCGCGGCCATCGCGCGAGTCCTGAAAAGCCTGGTGGATGCGGGCGAACTCCTGCGCGTAGATCGCGCGAAGCTCGCCGCCCGGAGAAGGTGTCATGGACATATCGGCTGAACTCGATGGCGGCCGCAACGAAGGACGGGCTTAGAGGCCGGGCGCGTGCGGCGCGCGGAGACGATCAGAGGGCGCTCTCACCGCGCTCGTCGTTGCGAATACGAATGGCTTCGTCCACGCGGGTGAGAAAAATTTTGCCGTCGCCGATTTTTCCGGTACGGGCGGCGGTGACGATGGCCTGCACGGCGCGTTCGACGACATCGTCGGTGAGGACCATCTCGATTTTGATTTTCGGGATGAGATCGACGGTGTATTCGCGGCCGCGATAGATTTCGGTGTGGCCTTTCTGGCGGCCGTGTCCGCGGACTTCGATAACCGTCATACCCTCGACGCCGATTTCATGAAGCGCGTCCTTGACGGGGTCCAGCTTGGAAGTCTGGATGATGGCTTCGACTTTCGTCATCGTGGTTTGCCTCGAGTGTGAAGGTGGCGCGCCCGCCGCGGCATCATGCGGACGTGTCCCAGTAATACCCCTCTTCGCCGTGCTGCGAAAGATCCAATCCCTGGGACTCGTGCTCTTCGGAAACGCGCAGGCCGACCAGGTGGTCAACCACGAAGAGAAGCACCAGGGTGCCGACGATGGCCAGCACCCAGGCGATAGCGACGCCGGCGGCCTGATTGAGAACCTGGAAATGATTGCCTTCGAAAAATCCGGAGGGCAGCGGATGGCCAGTCGAGTCCTTGAAGATGGGATTGATGGCGCTGACGGCGAAAACTCCGGTGAGCAGCGCGCCGATGGTGCCGCCGGCGCCGTGAACTCCGAAAGCGTCGAGCGAGTCGTCGTAGCCGAAGCGCGATTTCACTTTGGTGACCATCCAGAAGCAGAACGCGCCGGCGATGAGGCCGATAATAAGCGCGGACCCGGGCGTGACGAATCCAGCGGCGGGAGTGATAGCTACCAGACCGGCGACGGCGCCGGAAATCGCTCCGAGGGCGCTGGGCTTGCCGTTGCGCAGCCATTCAGCGGCGCTCCATCCCACGGCAGCAGCGGCGGCGCCGAAATGGGTAGCCACGAAGGCGCTGGTGGCAAGCGAGCCGGCGTCGAGGGCGCTGCCGGCGTTGAAGCCAAACCAGCCCACCCAGAGCAGACACGCGCCGATGAAACTGAGCACCACACTGTGAGGCGGCATGGCCTGGCGCGGATAGCCGAGGCGTTTGCCTAAATACAACGCGCAGACCAGCGCGGAGACGCCGGAAGTGACGTGGACAACCGTGCCACCGGAGAAATCGAGCGTGGGAATGCGGCCGCCGAGGGAAGCATTGAGCAAGCCGCCCTTGCCCCAGACCATGTGAGCCATGGGCGCGTACACGCAGAGCGACCACAACGTGAGAAAGATCGCCATGGCGCTGAATTTCATGCGTTCGGCGAAAGCTCCGGTGATCAGCGCGGGAGTGATGATCGCGAACATGAGCTGATAGACCATGAAAGTTTGCGCGGGAATGGTGGGGGCGTAATCGGGGTCGGGCTGCAGGCCGACGCCATGCAGGAAAAAGTTGTGCAATCCGCCGATGAAACTATTGCCCGAGCCGAAGCAGAGACTGTAGCCGATGATGGCCCATACGCAGGAGATGATGGCCATCATGGCGAAACTTTGCATGAAGGTGCCGAGGACGTTTTTCTTGCGGACCAGGCCGCCGTAAAAAAGCGCCAGGCCGGGGCCGGTCATCAGCAGGACGAGCGCGGCGCTGGTGAGCATCCAGGCATTGTCGGCGGAGGATTTGGCGTCGGCCGCCGCTTTTTCGACGGCTGCGAGGCGCGCGGCGATATCCGGCGACGGAGAAGCCGGCACCGAGGCGGAGGGAGCGGCGGAAGCGGGGACGGGCGCCGATTGAGGCAGGGCCGCGAGCGGAAAACTACACAAGAGGAGCCAGAAGATGGCCAATCGCGGCATCAAACGTTTTTTCATGTAGGCCTGTATGGCTCCGGCGAAAAGATGGATTTAAAAACCGATACTGTACTGGCTCGGTCCCGCGATAGTTCATCCAATCTTTTGATTGCCGCAATCGGAAAACGTAATTGCGCGGCGCAGGCCGGTCCAAGCGCAAACTTGACGTACGCGATGAAGGTTTTGTCGCGAGGGAGCGTACACTTTCCAGCCATCCTCCGACCAGCACTATTCGATTTTGGCTGGCGACACGGCGCGAAGGCGGCGGGATAGCGCCAACGAAACCGTGCAAGAAACGATGAGCGGCGCGACGGAGGGGATTGACTCAAACGAGCGGCGGGGTATGATCGTGGCAGAGGCGATGGAGTTCGCCTTTAACCGCTGTCCTACGAAGCCGGGACAGATGATGACTCCTGACAGGGGTATTGTCGCGGAGTCATGTTGCCCGGCAACGATCCTGTCAACATCTGTTGAAACGCGAGATTGCCGTGGTGCGGGCAGATGCTTGCATTTTGCAGCGCCAGCGACCGGTGTGATGGGTAAGCGCAAAACAAACGGAAGAGAGAGCTGAAACGCGATCATGAACAAATACTGGATGGTGGGCATCGGCGGATTCCTGGGATCGGTGGCGCGATTCTGGGTAGGAGGCTACATCAGCAACCGGATGGGCACGCGATTCCCGTACGGGACTTTTGTCATCAATATCACGGGATGCTTTCTGATTGGTTTTGTGATGACGCTGCTGGCAGAGCGGACGCATTGGAGCGCAAACTGGCGATATCTGATCCCGATCGGATTCATCGGCGCGTACACGACATTTTCGACATTTGAGTTCGAGACGTTTCGGAGCCTGCAGGACGGCGAAATTCTGATGGCGGGATTGAACGTGGGGCTGAGCGTGGCGCTGGGGTTTCTGGCGGTGTGGCTGGGAGTGGTGCTGGGCAAGACGCTGGCGTAGGAGCTGGACGCGAGGCGGAGGCGAGCGATGCTGCAGGCGGGACCGGCAAAAAAAGTGACGATTTACGTCGGCGAAGATCATCAGTATCACGGCAG
>JBAVQT010000144.1:0-1883 GCA_049694295.1 Candidatus Acidiferrales bacterium | reverse complement strand
AGCGCCTGGGCTTCCAGCTTGGGTTCGATGCCTACAACGTGTTTAACCATGCCAACTACGGAATCCCGTCGCCCAATACGGACGGCAGCCTGGGCCCATTCGGCCAGACGATCTTCACCGCCACCATGCCTACGTCTCCTTACGGAGCGTTCGCAGCCGCGGCGACGGACCAGAGGATTGCGCAAATACAGGGCAAGCTAATCTTCTAACCTCCAGAACAAGGAGCTGCAGGGCGAAAGGGCGGCCTTTGCGGGCCGCCTTTTTTGTTTTTCGGGAGACCGCAGGCTTTACGAGGAGCCTCGATGCAACAGTGAGTGCGCGATGCCGCGTCGCGTGAGCCCGGGATATCGGCGCTACAGGCTATGCTAGTTGACCGAGCGAACGCGGCGGCGTGCGGAATACCAGCAGGGCGGATCGTTGAAGTGAGGGAACAGGGAGTGGACGCAAGTTTCTTGCTGCGGTTGCTCGGTGAAAACTTCGTATTTGTTGCCCTTGATGCCGGCGGAAAGATAATACGTGACGGAGCCGAAAGCGGCGTTCGAGACGGAGGCATCGGTCGGAGGGCTGCCGGTCATTTTGAGGCGGAGCAGGAGGTAGTCCGCGCCATAAGCGACCACGATAGCCAGCGCCAGAATCAAGAGCGATCGAAGGAGAATCGTGGTCTTTATCATTGTCATCGTCTTCGGCTGGGCCAGTCAGATGATATCCCGTCCACCGCTCCTTGCGTGTTCGAATCTCGCGGAAGCCCGCTGCATTCGTGCGCTAAGCTCGCTACAGTGTTTCCTTGCATTAATTCAGGTAGACGACGGGTCGGCAACGACTCCAAGAGGGCGTAGCATGCTGTCGCTGCTATCTGCACAAGGAGGAATTCGAAGATGCCAAGCGGATGGAAACCCCTGAACGCGCTACTGCTGGGCGCTGCACTGATGGTGGTGCCCGCGATTACGGGCTGTGCGTCGCACGCCGAATACCGCGTGTACGATTCGGGGTATGGCGACTACCACGTGTGGAATCATGGTGAAGCTGTGTATTACCAGAACTGGGAACACGAGACCCATCGCTCACATGTCGATTTTCGCAGCCGGCCGCCAACCGAGCAAAATGAGTATTGGAAGTGGCGGCACGAGCACCACTGAGAACCAGTATTCGGTTTGTCGAAGGAATTGCCGACCGCCGGGGCGAAGAGCTCCGGCGGTTTTTTTGTCTTTAAAATCAGTCCTGGAAGCGGCACCGTGCCGTACGGCATGGTATGGATACGGTACCGTACGGAGAACTGGAAACTTTGCCTGCCTGCATGTGTTGAATGAATCGTGGTTCAATCACGGCGTCGGAAGGCAGACGGTCAGAGTGAAGGGAGCTTAGACCGCTGATCCTGCCGGCGGGAGGGAGACATTGTGATGGGAAGAGCGCGGCGGTGCCTAGCATTGTTGCTGCTGTCTGTAGCAATGGCCGGACCTGCGATGCTGGGCGGGTGCG
Source organism: Candidatus Acidiferrales bacterium (assembly GCA_049694295.1). Lineage (GTDB taxonomy): Bacteria > Acidobacteriota > Terriglobia > Acidiferrales > UBA7541 > Palsa-295. The sequence continues at coordinate 407 of JBAVQT010000144.1, read as the reverse complement.
CCGAGCACGTGCGGGTTTACGACGCTTACTACGGCGACTATCATCCCTGGAACCATGGCGAGGTCGTGTACTACCACCAGTGGATCGCGTGACGCATCGGCCTTACGTGGAGTATCGAGCGCTGCCGCCGCGAGAGCAGCAGGAATATTGGCGCTGGCGTCACTCGCAGCGATAAAGCCACCGCAATGCTGACGGCGCTAGTGCGACGAAAAGCGAGCTGGTAGGAATGAAAAGTGCGCCGCATGATGCGGCGCGCTTTCATTTTAGGGCCGTGTTTATTGGGTTTCGAGAAGAATCCACAGCGGTGCTTTTTTCGGGAAAAAGCTGATTGACATAAATCGATGCTTTCTGTAGGATTGGGGTTCGTCTGTAGTCCTTCCAGCTGGCCTGGGATGATCTGCTCTTTG
>JBAVQT010000143.1:0-2839 GCA_049694295.1 Candidatus Acidiferrales bacterium | reverse complement strand
TCCGCACCTCATTGTGCCTTCAGGTCTCCTGCTGATGCAGCCCAGCTGCCCTGCAATTGTTAAAAAGGCAAATTACTTTGCGGCGATTCTTGCGTGTAAGACGGGACGGACAATTCGCGCTTTGGATCCGCGGATCGCAGCCGGCCGCACGGCGGCAGATTTCCGATTCGCCGGTGGACTGAAGCCGAGTTCGCGGGATATTTTTAAACTAGCGGCGCGGACGAGCGACGCAAGTTCGCGAAGCCGGGGCGTGGACATCCGGACGGCGGGTCCGGTCACGCTGAGGCTGGTGTTTACGGCGCCGGTGTGGTCCCAGATCGGCGCTGCAATGCAGAGGATGTGTGGCTCATGTTCTTCGAGGTCGAGGGCAAAGCCGTCTTTTCTAACTCGGGTCAACTGCGCGAGCAATTCTTGTATGCTGCCCACGGTATTTTCCGTGAAACGGCGCAGTTCCAGCTGATTTATAATTTTGCCCTGCTCCTCCTCGCCCAAGTACGCCAGCATCACCTTGCCCACTGCCGTGCAGTAGAGAGGCACGCTGGCTCCAATCCGGGAGTGAATGCGTAAGGGTTCGGGAGAATCCAGCTTTTCGATATAAACGGCGGAGAGCTTGTGCCGGACGGTGAGGTGAATCGTTTCCCGGGTGCTGTGATTCAACTCTTCCAGGTGGGTTAGGCTCACCTTGCGAATGTCCAACTGTTCCCGGGCTGCCTGTCCGAGCGAAACACAAGCAACGCCCAGATGATAATTATTGAGAGCGTCCTTGGACAGGAATCCTCCGGTCTCCAAATTAACAAGGAACCGGTGGACGGTACTTACGGGCAAGCCAGAGAGCTTCGCGATTTCCGACGCGGGGAGCCTTCGCCCGTCCAGGCCGAGGAGTTGCAGGATTCCCAACCCGCGTTGCAGCGAGGTGATGTTGTATTTCCTCTTTTGGGCACTCATGGAAGAAGCCTGACTCAACTGATATGAAAGCCAAATTCAGCACATGAAAAGATATACTACAAGCGCCATGGAGAATCCAGCGACGATTCCGAGACCTCGAAACCGCCGTCTTTTGCCGTTCGCCCTGCAATTCTGCGCCAGCTCGGGATAATGCAAAATTCGTTGTGGCGCTTGGCAAAAGCGGTACGTTCTCGAAATTTCATGGGAACGTCCTTCCAAAGAAATTGGTTGACACATTCCTTGCGAGTGGGCTACTTGCTTACACACTAGGAAGACTTTTATCGCTAGAGTAATGTTTTCACCCGATGAAAATGACGAAATCAAGAGCTGCGGGCGGCGCCGGTGCGCCGCTCCGGGCTGGCCTTTCGCTACGTTTTGTACTTCGGGGGAGCGCATTAGATGAGCGCGGAATGTTTGCCGAGGAGGCAATTGTGAAAAGCAACGCGCGGCGGGCGGCAAACGAAACCACGCTAAAACATAGGGTTGGTGGGATGAAAGTGCGAAATGGAGCGTGGATGAAATGCTACTGGTCATTGGTACTGTGCGCCATCGTCTTCGCTGCGCCGTGGGCGGCAGCAACCAGTCCTGTGGAACCGAGTCCCGTAAAACATAGATTCTTACTGTCGGCAGAATCACCAGAGTTTTGGAAGCTGATCCCCCGAAACGCAACCCTCGACACGCTTGCGAGCGGATTCGGATTCACCGAGGGACCCGTTTGGGACCCCAAGGGTTTCGTATATGTTAGTGACGAGGTGCTGAACAAGATTTTTCGCATCTATGGCGACGGCCGCAAAGAAGAGCTCATTTCTCTCGGCGATCCGGACGGAAATACCTACGACCGCCAGCATCAGCTTCTGGATTGCGCCAGTTACCTGCGGGCGATCATTCGCATCGATGCCGCGGGGAAATATGAAGTGCTGGCCGACAGATTTGAAGGCAAGCGCTTCAACAGTCCAAACGACGTCGTGATGGGGCCGGACGGTGCGGTTTATTTTACGGACCCAACATCTGATTTACCGCCCGGCCAGAAACAAGAACTGGCGTTCGAAGGGGTATACCGGCTCGATTCGAACGGCCGGGTGACGCTACTGACTTCGGAGATGTCTCAGCCGAATGGACTCGCCTTTTCTCCTGATGGAAACAAATTTTATGTGGACGACGATGAGAAGAGGAATATCCGGGTTTACGATTTTCGGCCGAACGGCACACTCGGAAAGGGGCGCGTTTTTGGGGAGGAACCGGGGAGCAAAGACGAAGGCGTGCCGGATGGGATGAAAGTGGATCGGGAAGGAAATCTCTACGTCACGGGCCCCGGTGGAATCTGGGTGTGGGATACGAACGGGAACCATCTAGGCACGATTCTGATGCCGGAGCAGCCAGCCAACCTTGCATGGGGCGACGCGGATCTTGGCACGCTGTACATTACGGCAACAACCTCGGTGTACCGACTGAAGACCAGTACGCACGGTTTCGTGCCTTATTTGCTTAACGAATCGAATCGTGGGCGAAAGTGAACTGGCAAATCGGAGGGTCTACTTTTCTGCTTGAATAATTATTTCCGGGCTTGACAGGTTCCACTAGGTGGAATATGTTTTCGCTCAATGGGAGTGGGTTTCGGCCGACGCACCGACCCGAAGAGGCTTGGGAGCCGTTGACGCGACGGGGACGAGAATCACAATTCAGGTATATTCAATGGGGACTTCAAACGACATTTACCCGCATGGGGAGGGGTGATGCGAAAAGGTCATGTATTCTTCTCGCTGTGTTTGTTCTTGGCTGCCGCAATGATTTTCGAAGCTGGGGCCGTGCGTGCCGACGTAACCGGTGCGATACAAGGCGTGGTGCGCGACCCCTCTCAAGGCGTGATCGCAGGCGCGCAGATCAAATTGACGAA
>JBAVQT010000142.1:0-2834 GCA_049694295.1 Candidatus Acidiferrales bacterium | reverse complement strand
AAGACTCGCGGGGCGGTGGCGCAATTGATGCTGGCGGCCGCCAAACAGGCTGAACGGCATATCGGATTGCCAATGCCAGGGAGCACGCACATGCAGCACGCGCAGCCGCTGCTGCTGGCGCACTGGCTGCTGGCGCACGGCGAAGCTTTTTCGCGCGACGCGGACCGCTTGACCGCGGCATCGGCGCGTGCGGACTCTTGTCCGCTGGGATCGGGCGCGCTGGCGGGCTGCGCATTTCCGCTGGACCGGCAGACGCTGGCGCGGGACCTGGGATTCACGAAAATAACGGCTAACAGCCTGGACGCCGTGAGCGATCGAGATTTCGCGCTCGAATACGTCTTCGCGCTGACGATTCTCTCGATGCATCTCTCGCGGCTGGCGGAGGACATGGTGCTGTTCGCTTCGCCGGAGTTTGGATTCGTGGTGCTGCCGGATGAATATTCGACGGGCAGCAGCCTGATGCCGCAGAAAAAAAATCCCGATGCGTGGGAATTGATACGCGGAAAAACGGGACGGATTTACGGCGCGCTCACCACCCTGCTGACCACTTGCAAAGGCTTGCCTTCGAGTTACCAGCGTGATCTGCAGGAGGACAAAGAAGCGCTTTTCGGCGCGCACGATCAGGCGCTGGCCACCGCGCAGATTGCCGCAGCCACATTCGGGGCGACGGAATTTCGCGAAGACCGCCTGCGCGAGGGCGCGGCGGATCCCGGACTGGTGGCCACGGAAATGGCGGACTACCTGGTGGCGGCGGGAGTGCCGTTTCGCGAGGCGCACGAGATTACCGGCAAAGTGCTGCGCGCGGCGGAAAAAGAGGGCAAGACAATTCGCGAGATGCCGCTCGAACAACTGCGGAAGTTCTCGCCGGCGTTTGGCGAGGATCTCGCGGCGGCGCTGACGCTGGAATTCGCGCTGGGTCGGCGCAGCGTCCCAGGTGGGACGGCGCCCGGAGCGGTGCGCGCGGCGCTCGAAGAGTTCAAGGAACGCGTTGCGGCGCTCGAAAGGAAACCATGAAGCCTCTTTCTTCATCGGACATTCCTGGCGGATTTTCGTTTTCGGCGATGCACTGCGGGCTGAAGAAATCGAAGCTGGACCTGGCGATTTTGACGAGCGACACGCCGGCTGTGGGAGCGGCGGTGTTCACCCAGAATCGAGTGCAGGCCGCGCCGGTGTTGGTGTCGCGCGAACATCTGCGGAAATCGCGCGGCCAGGTGCGCGGCATTGTGGTGAATTCCGGAAACGCAAACTGCTGCACGGGAACGCATGGGCGCGCGGCGGCGGAGGCCACTACGCGAGCCGTGGCGCGGGCGATGGGAGCGGCGGAAACAGCCGGAGCCGGGCGGCGCAAAATTGACGGCTCGCAAATGCTGGTCTGTTCGACGGGCGTGATTGGCGTGCCGCTGAAGGTGCGGAAAATCCTGCATGCCGTGCCGCAACTGGTGGGCGCGCGGCAATCGAGCGCCGAGGCATTTACGGAATTCGCGCGCGCGATCATGACCACGGACACGCGGCCGAAATGGGCGGCGGCGAAGTGCCGCCTCGGCGGGAAAACGGTGCGCTTGGCGGGCTGCGCGAAAGGCTCGGGGATGATCGAGCCGAACATGGCGACGATGCTGGCCTTCGTGGTGACCGATGCGGCGATTTCGCCGGCCCTGGCACGGCGCGCGCTGCGCGCGGCCGTGGCGACGACGTTTAATGCCATCACGGTGGACGGCGACACTTCCACGAACGATATGGCGGCAGTGCTGGCGAACGGCACGGCCGGCGCGCGGCGAATCACCCGCGAAGATGGCGACTATCGGAATTTTCTTACTGCGCTCGGATCCGTGTGCCGCGAGTTGGCGTTGGCAATTGTGGCGGACGGCGAAGGAGCGCAGCGAGTGGTTGAAATCGAAGTGCGCGGCGCGGCGTCGGATGGCGCGGCGGACCGGATCGCGCGGACTATCGCCAATTCGCCGCTGGTGAAGACGGCGCTTGCGGGTGGCGATCCCAACTGGGGACGCATTCTCGCCGCAGCGGGGCGCTCGGGCGTGACGTTTGATCCGGAGCGCGTGGACATTCATTTGGCCGGGCTGCAGGTATGCCGGCGAGGTCTGGAGCGGCCGTTCGATGAAAAGACGGCGCATCACAAAATGATGACGCCGCACGTGCCGATCGTGGTGGACCTGCGCGCGGGGCGCGGCCGCGCGCGGGTGTGGACGTGCGACTTCACGGCGGAGTACGTGCGCATCAACGCGAGTTACCGCACGTAGAATTTCTGCTCGGTAAAAATGTCAACCGCTCTCGTGCGATGGCGCTTCGCGCTACTCCTACGCAGTGATCGTGGTGCGCGATTTCGCGCCGCCACATTCACGGGCGCCGCTTGTTGACTGCTACGTTAAGTTGCCGCAAGATGCTCCCAGTTGCTGGAGCGCTCGCTTCAGCCGGGAGTAGCCGGCGGTTTGCTGACTGCCCGCGGCGGGATTCCTGCCCCTTCAGCCACGCAGGGTGCTTCCCCGCACGGGGAGGCTCAAGGAGAAGGCCCGTGAAGAAACTGTATGTGGGCAATCTGCCGTTCAAAGCCACCGAAGAGCAGTTGCAGGAGCTGTTTGCAGAAGCGGGAGTGCAGCCGGATTCGTTGACGCTCTTGCGCGACCGATTTACGGGGCAGCCGCGCGGCTTTGGCTTCGCGGAGATCAACGACGATGCCGCGGCGGAGAAAGCGATCGCCGCGCTGAACGGCAAGGATTTCCTGGGGCGCGCCCTGGTGGTCAACGAAGCACGGCCGCAGCGTGAAGGCGGCGGAGGCGGAGGCGGCGGGCGTGGCGGCCACGGTGGCGGAGGCGGTGGTGGAC
>JBAVQT010000141.1:0-3292 GCA_049694295.1 Candidatus Acidiferrales bacterium | reverse complement strand
GTCACAAGTTTTACGGCTGCGTCGTGCGCGCGGGTCAGATCGTCGGTCTGCATGGAAGTCATGTCGAAAAAGAGCACGATCAGGCGGCGATCGCGCAATTGGCCGGCGACCTCTTCCGACGGCGGAGTGCCCGGCCCGGCGTTATCCACGGGAACTGTGACGGGCGCGGTGTCGTCTGGACCGGCCGTCTCCATTTTTTCGATATCGGAGTACGAAAAAGTCGAAATGTTCTGAGCCTTGCCGTCGTCGAACACCGAAAATTGCTGCGCCGTGAGACCCTTCACCGGCTTGCCGGATTTGTCGGTCACTTCGACGTCGATGCGTACCACGTTGGATTGCGATCGGATAACGCTGCCGCCAGTCGAGCGCTGCTTTTGCTGCGCTTCGTACCCGGGCGGAGGCGGAGGCACGGATGGCAGCGGCATGGTCTGCTGAGCAGGTGGCGGGGGCGCGGCTGCTTGGGGCGCGGCCGATTGCTGCGCTGGAAGCGGCGGCGCGCACAATCCGGCCGCGAGCAGCGCAATCAAGATTGTCTGGCTCACCGTTGTCGCGCTCGTCGTTATCGCGTTCATCGTTGTCTGGCTCATCTTGCGCATGGCTTGGCTCGCCTCAAAAATTAAATCGCAGCATGGCGGACATGGTCCGCATGGAAGCTGCGCTGGTAACGTGTCCGAAAAGCGACGAACCGAGCGTCGCGTTCACTCCCGAAAAGTTCACCGAGTTGGTCAGGTTGCTCACGTCCCAGTGAAATTCCACGCGATGCCTATTCTCCGGTCCGAAGCGGAACGACTTCGCCAGAGAAATGTTCCAGCTGAAGCTACATGGCCCTTCGATCGCGCCGCGGCGCTCATCGCCGTAGGAAGTGGCGGGCGGCGTCGCAAACGCAGTGGTATTGAAAAAATTGAGCGCCGAACCGCCGCAAATCCCCGTGTTCGGATTCCCCAGCTGATCGGCGCGCAACGAAAAATTCGCGCCTGTACCGTTGTCGGAAGCGCTGCCACCCACGTAGGCGGTCACCGGCGTGCCGGTCTGCCAGGTGATGTTGTTCATCAGCCGCCAGTTGCCGAAGGCGTGTTCTTCCCAGGCTTTGTTGCCATAGCGGTGATGCTCGCCGAAGGGCAATTCGTAGACGGAGAAGACGCGCACCTGATGCCGCACGTCAAAGGGCGAAAGGCCCCACTCGGCCTTGAAGTCGCTGTCGTTTTGCACCACCACTGCGGAAGCGCCGCCAATGGTGCTGGCATCGTCAAGCGATTTGGAAAATGTATAGATTCCGGAGAGAGTGAAACCCTTCGTGAAGCGATGGACCAAGCGCACCTGCAGCGCGTTGTAGAGCGAGTCGGCGCCCGACTGATCGTAGGTGAAGCCATCGGCGTAGGGAATTTTGCGCAGTTCGTCCGTCTCCGAGGGTGGAGTGCCCAGCGGCGCGCGATTGGGCGCGCGAAGCAGATCGAGATCGGTGCCTTTCGTGCCGGTGTACGTCAGGTCTAGAATCCAATTCTGCGAAAAGCTCGTCTCGGTGCCCAGCGTCCAGATCTGCGCGTAGCCGTCCTTGTAATCGGGGTTCACCGCCGCGGTGTTGGATACCTGGTTGGTGGTGCTGCCCTGCCCCGGAAATCCATTCTGCAGCGTCAGCGGCAGCGCTTGTGAAGTGTTGCGATATTGCGAAACGGACGAGGGCGGCTGGTAGGCCAGATATTGCTGCGCCAGCTTGGTGTAGACGGACTCGTTGTAGAAAATTGAATATCCGCCGCGCACCACGGTCTTGGGCTTTACCCAGGTCGGCAGCCACGCAAATCCGACGCGCGGAGACCAATTTCCATAGTCGCCATGAATGAGCGCCCGCGGGTAGATATTTGCGAAGGATCCTTTGTCGGTCGGCGTCACCACCACCGCTTCGGTGATGGCCGGGTCCACGTAGAGGTTGGAAATGTTGTTGTAGAGCTCGACGGGCGGGGTTACCGCTTCGTAGCGCACGCCGTATTGAAACGTGAAATGCTTGTTCACGCGCCAGTCGTCCTGCGCGTAGCCGATGAACGTCCAGGTGCGGAGATACATGTTGGGATTGCCGAAGCGCGATTGGGTATTTTGCGGATAGCCCAGCAGAAAATCGGCGAAGTCGTTGCCGGTGCCGGGAAGAGCTTGGCCGGTGGCGGGATCGAGCTGGCTGGTCATAAATCCGGTGAATGTGAATTCGCCGCGCGCGATGGGATTGGAATCCAGATTCAATTGAATGCGGCGGAGTTCACCGCCGAAGATAAGAGTGTGATTCTTATGCACCCAATTCAGGCTATCGCCCAGGCGCAACGTCTGATTGCGAGTGAGAGCGGGATTGGGATCGTTGAAGCCGGAAAAATCCGTGAGCACCACTTGCGGAATGCCATAGTCGATCGGCGTGGTGGAAACTCCGGTAATTCCGAGATCGCCCGCAACATTGTTCACGAAAGAGTTGTCGCTCAACACCTGAATTCGGTTGCGGCTCCAGTTCAATGTGGTGTTTTCCACCAGATGTTGCGTCCAGTTGTGCGCCAGTCCCAGCGTGACGCTCTGGCTTCGCGTCGAACTGGTTCCTAGAATTTCCGGAAAATTTCCGACGCTTTCGGAACGCTGGGAACTGAAATTGTAGCCCGCATTCAGATTGAATTTCGCATTGATGGTGTGCAGGAGATGAAAATTCACGCGATCGCTGTTGAGCGGCGTGGTGGTCTGCAAATGGAAGTTCTGCACGGGCAAGCCGTCTGGACCGATGGGCGCACTGGCGACATTCGGCAACGGAATGTAGGCCAGCAATCCCACCGCGGCCGAATTGAGAGCCGGAATCTGGCAGCCATTGCCCAGCGGCTGGCGGGTGGTGGGCGCAAATCCATTCGACGCGGGATCAAAAAGCGTGATTGCTGTACCGCAGAAATCGCCCGAACGCTCGGCCAAGGTTGGGACCGTCGAAAATTCGTCGATGGGAGTTTTCTGCGTCTCGTGCTCGTAATTCAGAAAGACGAAGGTGCGGTCGCTGCCGTTATAAATATGAGGAATTTTGAGCGGGCCGCCAATGTTGCCGCCCAGGCGTTCGTCGTAGTGGCTTAGCTTCGGCGATTCCACTCCGGTGATCGAGAAGGGACGAGCGTCGAAGGCCGAATTTTGATACTGATCGTAGAAGCTCCAGCGCACGCGATTAACCATCTGCCGAGCCAGCCGTCCACCGCGCCCTCCGCCTCCACCACCTCCGCGACCACCGCCCCCTGGACCGCCGAACTGCCCACCGCCCGGACCACCGCCGAATCGAACTCCTCCGCCG
>JBAVQT010000140.1:0-4358 GCA_049694295.1 Candidatus Acidiferrales bacterium | reverse complement strand
GGCCCAGGTTGATTCCGGAGATGTGCGTTGACACGCTCCGAGCGTTTTGTTATTCAACTTGTTTCGCTAATTGCGCATATGGTTCGACGAGGGAGTCTTTCCCCCGAACTGGGCCAGTCCGAAAGGTAACCCAAGCAGTAGCGAGGCACGCATTCGGGGGCGTATGTCTGCATGACCGAAAATCCTGCACACTGGGACACGATGGATAAACAATCGTTGGGAAGTATTCGAAACGGGCTGCGGATGTTCGCGCCGCTTTTGGCACTTGGCTTCTTGCTGGTGGCGCTGAGTTCCTGCGGCAGCGGCACCACCAACCCGATCTCGATCGAAATTAGTCCGAGCGGCACGGTAAGCGTGGATCAGTTCGAGACCCTCACATTTTATGCCACCCTTTCGAACGACGTTTTCAATAAAGGCGTCACCTGGAAATTCAGCGGCACGGCCTGCAGCGGCAACAGCGCGGCGGGTTGCGGCACGCTGTCCAATATTTCCACCGGATCCGTGGTCTACACCGCACCCGGCGGCCAAGACACCACAACGACAGCCACGCTTCAAGCCACATCGGTTGCCAACCCTAACGTAACGGCGACCGTGACGATCAGCGTCGTCTTGCCGATCAAGTACACCACCCTCGCGCTGCCCAACGGCCTGAATGGCACTCCCTATAACCAGACTATCGTGGTGACTGGCGGCGTCGCGCCTCTGACCTACGCGATTCACTCCGGCGCTCTTCCCAACGGGCTAACGCTCAACCAGAACGGCACCATTCTCGGCAAACCCACGGGATCCGGAACGACTTCCGTTTTTACGATCCAAGTGACCGACAGCGGCTCGACGGCCAACGGCGCCCAGCCCGTTCCCGTGGTTTCCCCCGTCTACACCATCATCATCAATCCGCCGCCGGCGCTTTCGCTCTCAACTCTGGCGCTGCCTCCCGGCACCGTTAATACCTTCTACAGTTTTCGCATCGCCGCTCAGGGAGGAATTACGCCGCTCACCTGGAGCTATACGGGCACGCTGCCACCGGGTCTCGCTTTCGATACGACCTCGGGCCTGATTTCCGGAACGCCGACCACCGCGAGCGCGACGAATTCGCCATACACGTTCAAAGTATCTGTAACGGACTCCGCCATCCCGTCGCAATCCGCTTCGCAGTCGTATTCTCTGGCCATCGTACCGGCCACACCGCTGCAGATCACCACTCTGCAATTGGCTCCGGGCACCACGGGCACGACATATTCCGCCGGCTTGCAGGCCGTCGGCGGCATTCTGCCCTATACATGGAGCATCCCCATTGGACAATTGCCGCCGGGACTCACCCTGCAGACCACCAGCACCGGCACCGGTCAAATTTCCGGCGTGCCGACTCTGGTCACAGAGACTACTTTCACCGTGCAGGTGCAGGATTCCAGCAGTCCGCCGCAGGTAAGGAGCGAATCGCTCCCGCTCACGATTACGGCCGGCACCAATAGCAACGGGCTTTTCAGCGGCACCTACTCTTATCTCTTCAACGGATGGGATTCTGACGGCTACGTCGCGCTGGTGGGCGCGCTGGTGTCGAACGGCACCGGCACGATCAGCTCCGGTTCGATGGACAGCAACCGCATTTCCGGAGTTTTCCTCAACTCCAGCGTCACCGGCACCTACACATTGGGACCAGACGGCCGCGGAACCATGCAATTGACGTCGACCAACAGGCTCGGCCAAGTGTTAATTTCCAATTACATCCTGGCGATCAATTCCAACGGAAATATTCAGATGATCGCGCTGAACCAGTTCCCCACCGGAACCATCACCACCAACTACGACCTGACCACGCGCGGCGCGGGCGTGCTGAAACTCCAGAACACCACGTCCACCGGAACCGCCAATTTCAGCGGCAATTACGCCTTCGAATTCACCGGCCAGGACTACTCGAGCAAGCGCATGGTCATGGCCGGAGTGATGACTTCGAATGGCGGCGGCACGATCTCACCAGGCATGATTGACGTCAACGACAACGGCGTGTATAGCCCAACTCTGGCGATCTCGGGAACGTACGCCGCCGGGGCATCGGGCTCGCTGGGCCGCGGCTCCGCGCAATTCGTGTACAAATTCCCGTCGCAGACGCAGATCACCGTCAATTATTCGTTTTTCTTCGTTACGCCCAACGATCTTTTCTTCGAAGAGGTTGACACCGCTACGGTGTCGAACCAGGTTCCGCGGCTGGCCGGCGAAATGATTTTCCAGCCGACCACTCTCCAATTCAAGAACGCGACTTTCACCGGCCCCATGGTCTCGAGCGGCGTGGGATTCAGCGGCGCGAACTCCTCGGCTTTCGTCGGGGCGCTAAATGCCGACGGCAGCGGCAACGCCACGCTCTCGTACGACGAAAACGCGGGCGGCACGATTACCAACAACACAAATCCGGCGAACTCCTTTAGCGGCACCTACGCCGTAAATACCAACGGCCGCGTCGGTTTCACTGGCCTCGGCTCGCGCCTCGGCGCCCTCTACCTCACTGGACAGAATCAGGGCTTCTTGATCGGCAAAGACATCCCAGCTACATCCGGACTGATCGAGAACCAAACGTCCATCGCGCCTTTCGATCTCGCTTCCTTCAACGGCGATTACGCCATCGGCGCTCTAGCTCCGCCCGATCCAGGAACCTTGACGTTTACCGGGGAGATCAACTCGAATGGCGGCGGGCAATTCACCGGCACGGTGGACTCCGTTCCTTCCTCCGGTGTGGTCCTGCTCAATCAACCCCTGGTCGGCTCCTACGGCATCACCTCGACGACCAACGGGCGATCCGTGGTCACCACCAACGCGGGCGGCGGACTCTTTCCCGTGAACCTGATTGCTTATATCGTGTCACCCGGCAGCGTGCGGTTGCTGCCGGTGGACACGAATAACACGCATCCCGGCCTGATCCTCCTCGACCACTAGCGCAACTTCGCAGGCCCTCGCGGGTTTACACCTGCGACGCGCAAATTGCTGACAACCGGAGCGCGGATTTGTGGTCCGCGCGCCGGACATCTTGCCCGGAGCCTGCGAATTGCAGCCCGCGAGCGATAGGTGCTACCGTTATGCCCATGCAAAGGCTGGCGAAATGGCTGAATTCGGACCGCACCAAGGGAATCGGGTTTGTCGCGGTGGTGCTCTTCCTATCGAGCGTGATTTGCGATCAAGTGATGCGCTGGCGGGGGATAATCGCCGCGGAGACGTTCCTCAACGACATTGTGGTGGCCGCTGCCGGCGGCTTCTGCGTCTGGTTTTTGCTGCGCCTGCAGGCTGAACGCGAGAGCCTGGCTCGGGCGCGCGAGCGCCTGTTGCTCACCGCCGAGCTGAATCATCATGTGCGCAATGCCGTGACCATGATGGCAAATTCCATGCTACTCCGAGATCCCGACGAGCGCCTCCGCGTCATGGATGAGGCCGTTCATCGCATCGATCGCGTCTTAACCGAGCTCGTTCCCACGGCGGGCGCCGATCGCGAGCCGCGCCTCTTTTTCAGCGACGCCGACTAACTCTTCTCACCGGCCTTCTTTTCGTCCAGCTTTAGCGCCGCTGAATTGATGCAGAATCTCAAGCCGGTCGGCTGCGGCCCATCCTCGAAAACATGACCCAGGTGCGCCTCGCAGCGGCTGCAGAGCACTTCGGTGCGCTGCATGCCATGAGTCGAATCGCGATGCATTTCCACATTTTCGGCTGCCAGCGGCTGCGTATAACTCGGCCATCCGCACCCGGAGTGGAATTTAGAGTCCGAGCTGAATAGCGCCTGGCCGCAGCAGACGCAATGGTAGGTGCCTTCGGTCTCGGTGTTCTCGTACTCGCCGGTGAATGGCGGTTCGGTTCCTTTTTGCCGCGTCACGTAGAACTGATTATCGGTCAGCTTGGACTTCCACTCCGCGTCGCTCTTCTTAATCTTGTCGCTCATCGAGATTTCCCCATCCGTTTCGAGATCGTGGTGCTGACTCCGGCGTCTAAGCCGGCACAGCGTTCGCCGAGTGGCGCGCCATCAGCACCGTTCGAGAATCGTGGCAATGCCCTGCCCCACTCCGATGCACATGGTGCAGAGCGCATAGCGCCCCTGCGTCAACTGAAGCTGCGAGACAGCCGTGGTTACCAGCCGCGCGCCGCTGGCCCCCAGCGGATGGCCAATGGCGATCGCGCCGCCGTTTGGATTTACGTTTGCGGCATCGTCCGCCAATCCCAAATCCCGCATCACCGCCAGCGCCTGCGCCGCGAAAGCCTCATTCAATTCGATGACATTCATTTGCGAAAGACTCAATCCCGTCCGCGCCAGTATCTTTCGAGTGGCCGGTGCAGGCGCGTAGCCCATGATGCGCGGCGCCACGCCCACCGTGGCCGTGCCC
>JBAVQT010000139.1:0-2604 GCA_049694295.1 Candidatus Acidiferrales bacterium | reverse complement strand
CCTTTGCAGTAACGGCACTGCCGAGGCGCTAGTCTTCTCCGAACGACATATCGATTTGATTTGTATTGCTCCCCACTAAAACTGGACACCTAAGTTAGGTAGAATCAGGGCCTCCAAACAGGAGGCGGTATGGGCAGGAAACCACGCGTAGATCGGACCCCGGAAGAGAAGTGGCAGATCGTTCAGGAAGGAATCAAGAGCGGGAACATCTCGGAGACGTGCCGACGATATCAGATTGCTCCGAATCTATTCTATCGCTCGAAGGATGAAGCGGAACAGGGAGCCAAGGCCGCGCTTGGGGGGAGAAGCGCTGCCGCGGCCGGGTGCCCCATCCCTGCGGTTCTTGCCGGGGTGACATGCTTGTGACGTTCGATTTCCCGTACACGCTCGGGCTCTGACGTGCGCAGGTTCACATTCGCGCTTTGGGTTCGACGCGGACGTTCCCGCTCCTGCCGGAGTGTGATATTCTACGCGCACCTAAAAAGGTGCTGTGTTGGGAGGAGCGCTGTGCTGGACATCACCAAGGACATTCAATCGCTCACCACTTTTCGCCGCCGATCGCGCGACTTCCTGACGCAACTGAGAAAAAGTAAGCGCGCCGTGGTGCTCACGGTGAAGGGGAAAGCAGCCGCCGTGGTTCAAGACGCCGAGGCCTACCAGCGATTGCTGGACGCCGCCGCCGGCACCAGCGCTGACGAAGGAGTCCGTCAGGGCCTGGATGATGCCAGGAAGCGAAAGGTTCGGCCAGCGAGAGCCTTCTTCAAGGAGTTCGAAGCCAGGCATGCCCTACGCGGTTAACATCGCCGCTCGTGCGGAGCGCGATCTCGCCATCCTCTACGAACAAATCAACGCACAGAATTCGCACGCCGCCCTGAAGTGGTACCGGAGACTCAAGCGCTCCATCCTCAGCCTGGAATCGCAGCCCAATCGCTGCCCCGTAACGTGTCACAGAAGCAATCTCCGGCATCTTCTCTATGGTCGTACGCCGCACGTCTATCGGGTCATTTACCGCGTCCTCGAGAGAAAGAAACAAGTCGAAGTGCTTCACATCCGCCATGGCGCAAGGCAGAAGCTCAAGCCCTCCGATCTCACCTAGCCAACGGAGCCGCCGCGCCTTCGGGCGGGTTCCCAGCCTTCTCGACCGTTGCCAGCGCCGCCAGCATGAAACCGATGGTATGCGCCATGCCGGCATGCCACGGCGCCGAACAGCTCATCTGCGGCGTGTGATCGGGAATCACCACTCCATCAAAATTGTTTTTGTGCAGGATCGCAAGTATCCGGATCATGTCCACCTGCCCGTTATCAATAAACGTCTCGCGATATTTCGGCGCCTTCCCCACCACATTCCGCAAATGAATGTAGGCGATCCTTCCCTGCCGGCTGTAGTTATCCACCGCTTCGTACACATCGCCGCGCGCCATCTCCGCCACCGTCCCCACGCATAGCTCCAGTTGATTGCTCGCGCTGCGATTCGCGTCAATCAGTCGCTGGTACATTTGCGGCTCGTACACCAACCTCGGCTGCTGCCGCAACACGGCCACCGGGGGATCGTCCGGATGCGCCGCCAGCCGCACGCCCGCTTGCTCCGCCGTCGGCAGCACGTCCGCCAGGAATCGCTCCAGCCGCCGCCACAATTCTTCGTGCGTGATTGGCGCGAGCGTGCCTTCCGGCGCGTTCTCGTCGTAAATCATGTTCCACACCATCCCGTTCGGAATCGGTGTTTCCTCCACGCCGTCCATCGCCACCGTCAGCGCGCCGCCGCGCCCCCAGGGGCCCGTCACGCGTCCGCTCACGCCCGCCAGGCTGAAGTTGTAGCCCAGCACGCCGATCCCCGCCTCGCCCATGTGTCGCAAAATCGTCTTCACATTTTCAATCTGCTGCACGCGCTTCGGACCATCCAGCAGCACGTCGTGCCAAAACGCCGGATCGATATTTTCGATCGCGTAAAGTTTCAAATCCGCCGCTTCCACTTCGCCGCGGATTTTTTTCATCTCTTCCGCGGTCCAGATTTTCTCCGGATCGCCGGCCACGCCCCAGGCTTCGGACTTCGCGCCGGTGGGTTGGTTGTCGGTCGGATTCGACGCGCCCTTGTTGAAATAATCCGTGAGGTGAATCACCACGTGCGTCGCGCCCGCCTGTCTCGCGAACGCAAAATATTCCGGCGTCAGCATGTGACGGTACAGTCCCAGCCCGATTTTCACCGTTGATCTCCTGCAGCGGCTCTCACCGCGGCCGTTCAATTTCTACTGTCGAGTTGCTGATTGAAGTGACGCCTGTGCTCGTGCTTCGGCTTCCAGGATTCCCACAATTGGGACGACATGCTGTTTTTGAACAAAAAGTCGGCCAAAAGTCGCAACAACTCGCAACAAAAGGCCAATGTCAGCGTCGTTCTACACGCGTGTTTAGCACGTCAAAAGCGAAACTTTCCGCAACCCCGCCGCGTGGCATCTCGCGCCGTTTCTTTCACATCGAAAGAATCTCAAGTATCGTCTTAAGTCTTTTTCCCGAAAACCTCAAAACGCAAAATACTCTGTTTTATCCTTCGCTTTTTCTTCCGCGCGACTCATCTCTTCGCGGCCCGCGAGCTACATGATCCCGTGTTTC
>JBAVQT010000138.1:0-4039 GCA_049694295.1 Candidatus Acidiferrales bacterium | reverse complement strand
CTCGAGCGTCGCACCGGCCGGCGCTGAGCGCCAAGCGGTAACATTTTGATTTAGGACGCTGCATAGAAGATCGGCGACTGCGGCGACCGGCTCTCCAGATCCAAGAACGTAACCAAAAAAACGGCCGTTCTGCGAGCGCGAGTGGCGGACCACGTCAAGCAAATCGTCCACGGCGTCTTCGCGAAAGCCTGCTTCTGGTGGCGCGGTGTGGAAGAGGCGCTCGAGCTCAGCGCCGCCCGCTTGTGGAGGGATCGCTCGAGCGTCCAAATCTTTTAGGTATTCCGCGGCAATTTCTGCGACACGCCCGGCGAGCTTGTGGAACTCGTCGGGAGATATATCCAGTGGATTCATGGCCAGGAATCTTACACTACGCTGTCGCGCGCTTGCATCCGCGAGGCAGCACGGCCTTTCACTGGACGGCAGAAAAATCATGGCATGACGCGGCCTGGATGCACTACTGTGCAACTGGCACATCAAGCTATATCCAGGCCGATTTTTCGGCGAGCACAGACAGAGAAAATCGTTTTTCGGGACCCGACCGTCTTTATCCAAGCTTTGAAAGGCATCCATGAAAGCGTTGAGTCTGCAATTCATGTTGTTCCTGCTGCTGATTGGCGCTCGTGCCGGGGGCGGCGTTCCCAGCGGGTACAAGGGCAAGCCTTATGAAGACGCGACTCATACGAGTGGACCACAGACAATACCGGGCCGGCTGCAAGCGGCGCTCTATGATCTGGGAGGCGAAGGCGTTGCGTATCACGATGTGGACCCGATCAACCATGGCAGCGGCGAGTTGAATCACAAACCTGAACATTGCGAGGAAGGCGTGTCGGCGACGACCTGCCGCTTTCGCGAAAATGAAGGGGTGGATCTTTCTTACGTGAAAAAGATGGCGGATCTGAACCATCCCAACGTGGTCGCGCCGGAATGGCAGCAGCTATATATCGGATGGACCGAAGACGGCGAATGGACCAACTACACGGTGGATGTGAAGAAAGCAGGCACGTACAAAATCATCGCGATGTATTCCCATATAGCGCAAACGGTCCATTTTTCACTGAACGGCCGGCCAGCCGCCGACTGCACGCTGCCGATCGATCCGTCGACCAAGATTGCAATGCAAAACTATCCGGATTGGGTGGTCTGGCACGTCTGGAACAAAGCGGCGTGCGGAGAAATCGATTTTCCTCAAGCCGGGCGCCAATTGTTGACTCTTCATTACAACCACGGAAACAATTTTGCGTACTTTGATTTCATCCCGGAAGATGAAAAGCATTAGCGCCCAAAGTTGCGCGCGATTCCAACTCGCCATTCCCCCTTTGCGCGATCGAGAAAACCGGAGGATATTCGCCGCCCGGTGCGCGCCCAGACAATCGCAATCAGGAACGCGAGCGAGCCCTCTTCCAGACTTTCGCGTCTTTCAAGCGCATGAAAAGCTACAATGGCGGCGCCATGGGAACTATCTACGCGGGAACGTCGGGCTGGGCGTATACGAGTTGGAAGCGCGGATTTTATCCGCCGACCCTCGCTTCGAAGGACTTTCTACGTCATTACGCAACTCGACTGAACTCGGTGGAAGTGAATTACACGTTCCGGCAGCTGGCCAGCGCGGAGACATTGAGTGAGTGGGTCGATGCAACCGGGGCGAGTTTTCGGTTTGCGGTGAAGGCTCACCAGACGATCACGCACATCAAGCGACTGCGCGACGCGGCGGCGATTACCGGCGAATTTTTCGAATCGATCGAGCCTCTGCGGAAGGCCAGAAAGCTCGGTCCGGTACTTTTTCAACTGCCTCCGAATTTCAAATGCGACATCGCGCGGCTGCGCGAGTTTCTAGCGGAGCTGCCCAAGCGATTGCGCGTGGCATTCGAGTTTCGGCACGAATCGTGGTTCGTCGAAGAAGTATACGCAGCGCTTCGCAAGAAAGGCGTGGCGCTGTGCCTGGCGGAGAGCGAAAAGATCGAGACGCCCGAGGTACGGACGGCGGATTTTTGTTATCTGCGGCTGCGAAAGCCCAGCTACACGCCAAAAGACGTAATTGGCAGAGTGCGAAGGCTCGCGCGCGATGGCGACGTCTACGTTTATTTCAAACACGAGGACACGCCCGAGGGCGCTTTGAACGCCGAAGCGCTGCTACAAACGACGCAGAAAAAGTAAGAGGGAGCGTCTGTTGACTTGAAGTGCCGCGCAGCCTAATATTTGGCGCGCATGCCGGACGACCAACCACTTACAGGCCAAACGATCTCGCATTACCGCATCCTCGAAAAACTCGGGGGAGGCGGAATGGGAGTCGTCTACGAAGCCGAGGATCTGAACCTGGGCCGGCACGTGGCGTTGAAATTCCTGCCAACCGAAATGGCTCGAGACTCGCAGGCGCTCGAACGCCTGCGACGCGAAGCGCGCGCGGCCTCCGCGCTCGACGATCCCAACATCTGCACGATTTACGAAATCGGCGAGCACGCCGGCCAGCCCTTCATCGCCATGCAATTCCTGGAAGGCTCGACGCTGAAGCATCGCATCGAGGGCAAGCCCGTGCCGCTCGAGACGCTGCTGGATTGGGGCATCGAGATCGCCAGCGCTCTGGATGCGGCGCATTCGCGCGGCATCGTGCATCGCGACATCAAGCCGGCGAATATTTTCATCACCCGACGCGGCCACGCCAAAGTGCTCGATTTCGGGCTGGCGAAGGTGATGGAGAACCCGGGCCACGCCACGCAAGGAATGACGCGGATGACCTCGGATTCGGTGCCCGAGAATCTAACCAGTCCGGGCGTGGCGGTGGGAACCGTCGCGTATATGTCACCCGAGCAGGCTCGCGGCGAGGAATTGGATGCGCGCACGGATTTATTTTCGTTCGGCGCGGTGCTCTATGAAATGGCCACCGGCAAGATGCCGTTCAATGGCAATACGACGGCGGTCCTCCACGATGCGATTCTGAATCGCGCACCGGTGCCGCCGCTCCGGCTGAATCCAGAACTGCCGCCGAAGCTCGAGGAAATCATCAACAAGGCGCTGGAAAAGGATCGCGAAGTGCGCTGCCAGTCAGCCGCGGAGTTGCGCGCTGATTTAAAGCGGCTGAAACGCGACACCGATACGGGCCGCTCCCCGGCGGCAGATGCCAGCGCGGAAACTGGAGTGGCGAGCGCGGCGGCTTCGGCGATGCCCCACTCCTCTTTCTCTGCTTCTTCCCTTCCGTCCGCGACGAGCGTGAAGCATAGCTCGGGCAGTTCGAGTGTGGCAGCCGCGGCGCGCGAACATAAATTCAGCCTGAGCGTAATCGTGGTGGTGGCGCTGATGGTAATCGCGGTGGCCGGCTACGGAGCTTACGCCTTGCTACACCGCGCGGCGCCCGCGCCTTTTCAGAATTTCACCGTCGAACAGGTAACGACTGCCGGCCACGCCGATCTGGCGGCAATCTCGCCGGATGGAAAATACAATCTCAGCGTGCGGACTGAGAACGGCCAAGCAAGTTTGTGGCTGCGCAATGTGCCTACGAACAGCGACGCTCAGATCATTCCTCCTTCGCACGCACTCTATGGAAGCCTGGCATTTTCTCCCGACGGCAATTACATCTATTTCCGCGAGGCGGCTGACAAGACCGGCACCAGCTTCAATCTATATCGCGCGACGGTACTCGGCGGCACACCTCAGGAGATCGTGCGCGACATCGACAGCGATATTACGTTCTCGCCCGGCGGAAAGCGCATCGCCTTCTTCCGCGGAAACGACCCGGTCGTGGGCCAATATCGCCTGGTTAGCACAAATCCGGATGGAACGGACGAACAAGTGCTGCGGATCGAAACAAGCGGAGGTAGCGTGCCCCAATTTCTTTCCTGGTCGCCGGACGGCAAACAAATCGCCTACTCCGAGCCGCGATCGAGCGCCGCTTTGGGGGTCATAGGATTGTTCAATGTGGCGAGCGGGAAGATCAGCACGCTGGCCGCGTATCGGGACAGAACAATATCCGAGATTCATTGGATGCCGGATGGCCGGGGCATGCTAGTAAATTTCGGCCAGCGACCGAACGTTCCGCAGGCCCAGA
>JBAVQT010000137.1:0-7561 GCA_049694295.1 Candidatus Acidiferrales bacterium | reverse complement strand
GCCTCCACGTTGGCGGCGCGATCGTCGATGAAGAGGACTTCGCCGGGCGCGATGGCCAGGCATCCGAGAAGGTGCGCGAAGATGGCAGGTTCGGGTTTGGCGAGACGCACTTCGCAGGAAAACACCTGAACGTCAAAATCACTAAGCCAATCGAAATTTTGCCGGACGTGCTCGACCATGCCGGCCTGCATATTCGAGAGAATCGCAGTACGGTAGCCGGAGTGGTGCAGACGCGAAAGCCAGTCGGTCATCGGGAGGCTGATGCGGCTCCACATTTCTTGGTCGCACTGCTGCAGGCTTGCGATCTGGCGGGCGTCGAGAGAGACGCCATGGGATTTGGCGAATCCGCGCCAGTAGACTTCGGCCGAGACGTCGCCGCGATCGTAAGGAATTCGCGTTGGATGGTAGGCCTCGATAAACGCAGCCGGAGGCAAGCCGAAAGCGGCGGCCAGGCGCGCGAGAATCGTGGGGTCCGGACCGAGAGAGAGAACTTCGCCGAAGTCGCACACGACCGCTCGGATGGCAGGGCGCGCGGTTGCGCCGGGCGCGTTCGGGGGAGACGATGGAGCGGGATCGGAGGACATTATCGGGACGAATTCTCCTCGAATATCGTGCGGGGCGAAGGGCGTGGCGTCAACGAAAATGTAGGTAAACGTTGCGGGGCAAGCCGGCGCGTTTCAGGGCGAAATACACGGATCGAGATGAAAAGCTATGCAGCTGATTCGGAATTTGGATTTGACCGCGGGCGCGGGACTTCGTAGTGTGCCTGCGATGCCGCCGATGATCCGCGCTGCTGGATGCGCAGGCGCACGGCGGAAAAGGTTGCAAAAATCAGCGCGCTGATAGACAAAGAGCGAGTGAATTTGGCGCTCGTGCGGCGGATTGAGCCATTGCGATTTTCGATGAGGTCCGGATGCATCTGACTCCACGGGAAATCGAGAAGCTGATGATCGCGACGGCGGGGGAGCTTGCGCGGCGGCGGCTCGGGCGCGGCCTGCGGCTGAATTATCCGGAGGCGCTGGCGCTGATCACCGCGGAGCTGCTGGAGGGGATTCGCGACGGGCGCACAGTGTCGGACCTGATGGAGTATGGCGGAACGATTTTGAAACGCGAACAGGTGATGGAAGGCGTGCCGGAAATGCTCGAGGAAGTGCAGGTGGAGGGCACATTTCCGGATGGGACAAAACTCGTGACGGTGCATCAACCAATTCGCTGAGGCGAACCGATGACCCAGAGAGCGCGCGAACAAAGCGGAGGCGAGTCGCGATGATTCCAGGCGAATACAAGTTAGGGGCGGAAGACGTCGAGGCCAACGCCGGGAGGCGCACCATCGAAATGGAGGTGGCTAACACCGGCGATCGTCCAATTCAGGTAGGCTCGCACTTCCATTTTTTCGAGGTGAATCGCGCGCTGCGGTTCGAACGCGAGGTGGCTTTCGGGATGAGACTGAATATTCCCGCGGGGACGGCGGTGCGATTTGAGCCGGGCGATGTAAAGCGCGTAACACTGGTGGAAATCGGCGGGGCGCGCGAGATTTATGGATTGAACGGGCTGACCAACGGGCCGGCAAGTAGTGCGGCCAAGGCCGAAGCGATGCGGCGCGCGGCAGCGGCCGGATTTCTGGAAAAGAAGGACGCATGAGCCTCAAGATTCCGCGGCGGCAATACGCGGAGCTTTACGGTCCGACGACTGGCGATACAGTGCGCCTCGCGGACACGGAATTGTTCGTGGAAGTCGAACGCGACCTGACTACGCCGGGTGAAGAGGCGAAATTCGGCGGCGGGAAAGTGCTGCGCGACGGCATGGGACAATCGGCGCGCGCGACGGCTGCGGACGGAGCGCTGGACGCGGTGATCACCAACGCGCTGATCCTCGACCATTCGGGAATCTACAAAGCCGATATCGGAATCCGTGGCGGCAGAATTTCGGGAATTGGAAAAGCTGGAAATCCGGATGCGATGAGCGGCGTGACGCCGGGAATGGCGATCGGCGCGGGCACGGAAGCGATCGCGGGCGAAGGAAGAATCGTCACGGCGGGAGGGATCGACGCGCACGTGCATTTTATTTGCCCGCAACTGGTGGAGACGGCGCTGGCGGCGGGATTGACGACGCTGATCGGCGGCGGCACCGGCCCGGCAACCGGAAGCAATGCGACAACCTGCACGCCGGGCGCTTGGAATATGCACCGGATGCTTGAGGCTGCGGAAGAGTTCGCCGTAAATCTGGGATTTTTGGGCAAGGGAAATTCATCGTTCGCGACGCCGCTCCGCGAGCAGATCGCGGCGGGCGCGATTGGACTGAAACTGCACGAGGATTGGGGCACCACACCCGCGGCGATTGACTGCGCGCTAAGCGTCGCGGAAGAAGAAGACGTGCAGGTGGCGATCCACACCGACACCTTGAACGAAGCCGGATTCGTGCAGGATTCGATTGAGGCATTTAAGGGGCGCACGATCCACACCTATCACACCGAAGGCGCGGGAGGCGGGCACGCGCCGGACATCATTAAAGTGTGTGGCGAGGCGAATTGTCTGCCGTCGTCGACGAATCCCACGATGCCGTTCACCGTAAACACGCTTGATGAGCATCTGGATATGCTGATGGTCTGCCATCATTTGAGCGCGCGGATTCCGGAGGATGTGGCATTCGCGGAATCGCGAATTCGCGCGGAAACGATCGCGGCGGAAGACGTATTGCACGATCTCGGCGCGATCAGCATGATGTCTTCGGATTCGCAGGCGATGGGGCGGATCGGCGAAGTGATCATCCGCACCTGGCAAACGGCGGACAAGATGAAGCAGCAGCGCGGTTCGCTCGCGGGCGAACGAGCGGGGAGCGACAATTTGCGCGTGAAGCGGTACATCGCGAAATACACGATCAATCCGGCGATCGCGCACGGAATCTCGCACGAAGTGGGATCAATCGAGACCGGAAAGTTCGCGGACCTGGTAATTTGGCGGCCTGCGTTTTTCGGCGTGAAGCCGGAGTTGATCGTGAAGGGTGGATTCATCGCGTGGGCCGCGATGGGCGATGCGAACGCTTCGATTCCCACGCCGCAGCCGGTGATCTATCGTCCGATGTTCGGAGCGCTGGGGCGCGCGAAGCAGGCGACATCGCTGACATTTATTTCGCGATCGGCTGAAAAAGCCGGCGTCGCTGAACGCCTGGGATTGCGGCGGCGCGCCGTGGCAGTGCGCGGATGCCGCGGCCTGACGAAGCGAAATATGATTCATAATGACGCGCTGCCCAAGATGGAAGTCGATCCGGAGACGTATGAAGTGCGAGCCGACGGCGCGGTGCTGACTTGCGAGCCGGCGCGGATTTTGCCCATGGCGCAGCGATACTTTCTTTTTTAGGAAGCGGGGCGAGATGATCGTAATCGAGCGGGTGGCGGAGATTCCTGACGCAGAAAGCCTGCGCGGGAAAGAGCAGGACCGCTTCGTGGCGACATGGGAAGAACGCCGCTGGGTCCGCGGAAAATTTACAACCGCGGCGGGACGCGAAATCGGATTGGCGTTGCCGACTGGAACGGTGCTCGTGCCGGGCGCGATTTTGTGGGTGGAGCGCGATTGGTACCTGGTGGTGGAGGGCGCGGGGGAGCCGGTGCTGGCGATCGAGCCGGCAGGATACGCGGAGGCGGTTCGCATCGCGTTTGAAGTGGGCAATCGGCACTTTCCGCTGGCAATGGCCGGCGAGCGGCTGCTGGTGCCGGACGACACGGCGATGGTGCAGTTGCTCGATCGGCTCGGCGCGCGGTGGAAGAGACGGCGCGAGATTTTCAGTCCGATTGGCAAGGGGCATTCGCATGACGAAGGGCACGGTCATACACACGAACATTCGCTCGATGTGCGGCACGACGGGCCGCACGATCATTCGCATGCGCAGAGCCACGAACATCCGCACCCAGATGCGCACGGGCAACGCGAGAGCCAATGAGCGACGCAGCTGAAACCACGCGACTGCTGAGTTTATTGCAATTTGCGGACGGGCTATTCCCGGCGGGAGCGTACGCGCATTCGATGGGACTCGAGACCTACGCGCAGGATGGGCGCGTGAAGGATGAAGGCAGCCTGGGGCATTTTCTGCGGGCACATCTCGAAGGATCTTGCGCGCCATCGGATGGGATCGCGGCGGTATGCGCGCACCGCGCGGCAATCGCCGGGAATTTCGCGGTGTGCCTGGAGCTGGATGAGAAGCTCGAAGCGACGAAGGCCGCGAGTGAGTTGCGGGTGGCGAGCCGGCAGATGGGGCGGCAGACCTTGCGTGTGGCGCGAGAAATAGCGCGTGCGAGCGCGCGCGAAATTGCGAAAGACCAGCTGCTGGATCGATTGGCTGCAGCCGTGGAAAGCGGCGCAGCGCCGGGACATCATGCGATCGTCTTTGGAATCGTGGGCGGCGCGATGGAGTGGCCGGCGCGCGCAATGGCGGCTGGTTTTCTGTATGCATCGAGCACAGCGCTGGTAGGAGCCGCTCTGCGGCTGATGCCGCTGGGGCAGACGGCGGGGCAGCGAGCGCTCGCGAGCGTGCAGCCGCTAATCGCCAGGTTGGCGGAAGAAATTGAAAATAAGAACGAGGAAGACATGGTCAGTTTTGCGCCTGCGCTGGAAATTGCCGCGATGCGGCACGAGACGCTCGATGCGAGGCTCTTTCGCTCATGAGCGCGCAACCTCTGAAGATTGGAATTGGCGGACCGGTAGGCTCGGGGAAAACCGCCCTGGTCGAGTCGCTGTGTCTGCGGCTGCGTGGCCTGAAAGACGTCGCGGTGATCACCAACGACATATATACCCGCGAGGACGCGGATTTTTTGACGCGGCGCGGCGTGCTGCCGCCGGAGCGCATCGTGGGTGTGGAAACGGGCGGATGTCCGCACACCGCGATACGCGAAGACGCTTCGGTAAACCTGGAAGCCTCGGCGGAGCTGATGCGAAAATTTCCGCGGATGGAGATTCTTTTTATCGAGAGCGGCGGGGACAATTTGGCGGCCACGTTCAGCCCGGAACTGGTGGACGCGACGATATACGTGATTGACGTGGCGGAAGGCGACAAGATTCCGCGCAAGGGCGGCCCGGGAATCACCACCTCGGGGCTGCTGGTGATCAACAAGATCGACCTGGCGCCGTACGTAGGCGCGAGCCTGGAAGTGATGGATCGCGACGCGAAGCGCGTGCGAGGAGCGAGGCCGTTTGTCTTCACCAATCTCAAGGATGGCACCGGAGTGGACACCGTCGTGGAGTGGATTCGGCGGGGACTGCTCTTCGAAGCCTGAGCGCACAGGACGCGACGGATTTCTGGGATTGCGATTCGCGCGGCGCGGATTCTCGGCGATGGCGCACGTCACCGCGATGACCCAATGCCGCTTCACGCTGCCGCTGCAGGCGCAAGCGGCAGCCACCCAGGACGACGGCACCGCATATCTGATGATGCTGAATCCCACCGGCGGAGTCCTGGGCGGCGACCGGCTGGCGACCGAGATCGTGGTGGAAGATGGTGCGAGCGTGTGCCTGACGACGCCATCGGCAACGCGCGTCTATCGCGCAGCGGGCGCGCCAGCCGAGCAGGAAACGGCGATCGAAGTGGGCGCGGGTGCGTCGCTCGAATACTTGCCGGACCACGTGATTCCGCACAGCGGAGCACGGCTGCGCCAGCGCGTGCGAATCGATCTGGCGTGCGGGGCGCGGGCGATTGTGCTGGACGCGGTGTCAGGCGGAAGAGTGGCGCGCGGAGAGCGCTGGGAGTTCGCGGAATTCGATTCGCAAGTGGACGTGCGGACGCGCGGCGAGCGGATATTTTTCGCGCGGACCAGGATTTGCCCGAACGAGACGGCACCGGGCGCGCTCGGGCGTATGGAAGAGTTCAATTACATGGCGAGCCTGGGAATTTTCGCGGACGAATTCGGAGAGTGGCGCGGCGTGGGCGACGCCATGCGCGCGGAGCTCGAGCGCATGCCGGCAGTCCAGGGCGGTGCGAGTCTGCTGGGGCGCGGTGGATGCACGGTGCGCTACATCGCAAAATCGGCCGCCGATCTGAGCGATGCGACACGCCGGCTGTGGACGGCGGCGCGGCTGCTGGTGCTCGGGCGACCCGCGTTTGACCTGCGCAAATATTAAGCTTACAGGCTGGCCTCGAAGGCGCGGAAGCGGCGCTCTAGTTCCCACTGTTGCCGCGCTTTTTCGCTCGAATCCAAGAACCCAGCGCAGCGGGCGGGAATCGTCTTGCCGCCCAGCGAATCATCCGAGCACGCGGAGACAGCGCGCGTGACAACCGCGAGGCGAATATGGCAGCAAAGGCGTTCATAGGGCGCCAGACCCGGCGCGAGTTCGCCGGCGGCGCTGCGCCAGGGCTAATGCGAGCAGAAGTAGCGCGGTGATTGCGGAGATGGCGCCGCCGGCGGTGCGGTCGGCGGTTCGCGCGAAGCGGACTTCGATGCGATGAGCGCCGGATGGCACGGCAAGTACGATGCGGCAGGCGACGGAGTCCGCAGCTGTTTTCGTAAGGTGCGGCGCGGGCTCAGGCCCAGGCTCAGGCGACGACGAGCGCGGAGGCCAAGACGCCCGCGTGAAGGCGGCGAGCGCGCTGGGCGAGCGATTGGGTGCGACGCCGGATGACGCAGCGCCGGACTGCGCGGTGGTGCGCGTTGTAGGAGCCGGCGGCGCCGAAATGAGCGACGCGGCGGGCGAGCCGTCGAGAGCGATTTGCCAGGCGGGATAATTTAGCGCTTGGACGGCGAGAATGGCGGGCGCTGCGGAATTGGATATAAAAGATTTTTGCTCGGCGGTCCACTTCGTGATTTGCACGCCGCTGGCTGCGGCTACAGGAACAAATTTGTCGGAGGCGGGGTCGAGCCGCACGATGCGCGGAGCATTTTGCGGCAGGTCGTAGCGGTCGCAGCCGAGCGGCGTGTATTCATCGGTGCCTTCGTAGCCCAATCCCGAGTGGATCGAAGCGATCAGAAAGTTGGCGTCTTCACTGTCCCACCAGCAATCGGAGATGATCGCGGCGCCCGTGGCGGCAATGACCAGCGAGACGGCGAGCCAGCAAGCGATTTGCGCTTTGCGCGAGGCTCCGGGAGCGGCGGCGGTGAAGAGCGCGAAAACCAATCCCAGGGGCAAGAGCCAGCGCCAGGGAAATTGCAGGAATTGAAGCTCGGGCAGGTGCCGCCAGAGCGGAAGCGTGATGCGAAACATGGCTAGGACACAAACGGCGCCAAGAGCGAGCGAGGCGCGCCAGAAAATCGGAAATTCGCGGCGGCGGCGCGCGACGAAAACGGCGGCGATACCGGTGACGAGAAACACGACGCAAGCGATGAAGGAAACCTTCCAGTTGAAATAGACGAATTCGGGGTCGTTGGAGTGGCTGAAAATAAAATTGCGCGCGGGATCGAGATTTTCGCCAAGCACCTGCGAGATCTGGACCCAGAAACGCTCGTGTGCGGCGGGCAGAATATAAAAAGCGGCGAGGCCGAAGCCAGTAATTGTGGCGGCGGCGCCGGGCGCGATTGGTCGCGGCGAACGGGCGGAGATGCAAGCGACGCCCGCAGTGGCAAAAAGCAGCAGTGCGAGCG
>JBAVQT010000136.1:0-2368 GCA_049694295.1 Candidatus Acidiferrales bacterium | reverse complement strand
AGTGAAGGAGAGCGCTACGCCGCTGATCGATACCACTTCGAGCGCGATCGGTACCGTGGTGGACATGAAGCAACTCGAACAGCTTCCGATTACCGGCCGCGACGTTTCCCAGCTTGCTTTTATCGTCCCCGGTTACACGGGATCGGGAACCGGAGGGACATGGAACGGGCTGCCCTCGATCGCCCAGGGCAACAACATTGACGGCGTGATCGCCAGCACCAGCCGCATGAAGTTCGGCGGCAATACCGTTCCGGAAGTGCAGGCCCGTCTGGAAGACATGCAGGAGATGACCGTCCAGACCGACCAGTTGGATCTCGATCAAGGTTTCGGCGCTTCCAACATGCAAGTGAGCTTCATCACGCGAGCGGGCACCAATCAATTCCACGGCCGGATTTATGAAGATTTTCGAAACGCCTATCTAAATGCCAACACTTGGGTCAATGACGCCACCGTCCCTCTAACGCCGAAAGGGCAATTTGAATTGAACGATTTCGGCGGGAGCATCGGCGGCCCGGTCATTCACGATAAATTGTTCTTCTTCGGCGGGTTCGCCACAGCCCGGCAACCCGGGACCGCGACCACGCAGAATAACGTCTTCACAACGGCCGCCCAGAACGGAAATTTCACCTGGACCGACATCAACAAGAACGTCCACACAGTCAATCTTCTCACGCAGATTGCCGGCCCCGCCGGTTTGCCATCCACCGTCAATTCCGTCATCGCCCAGGAGCAGAGCGCGATCAACTCGGCGGTCTCCGGCAGCGCCCTGACGTCCACCGGAGACCCGAATCTGCAGACGGTGACGTTCCTCGCTTCTGCGGCGACCACCAGTTATTTCCCCACGGTCCGCGTGGATTACAATTTGTCGCAGGCAATTCGCATGAACTTTTCCTGGAACATGACGAAGACCACTCTAGGGCCCGTGCTGGCTTTCGCTCCTCCGTTTTTTCCGGGATCCACTTTTGCCGACCAGGGCGGCAATACCGCGATCAGGAACTACACGGCGTCCTACGGTCTGGACTGGACGCTTAGTCCGACGCTGGTCAACCAGTTCCGTGGCGGTTTCCTCTACAACTCCTCGAAGTACGTGCAGGGCGCTACCACGGCCTACGCCACGGACTCCGAGGCAGCCATCAACTGGGGATACCCCAGTGCCAACGGCAACATGTCTGGCCAGACCTTCAATCTGCCCACTTCCACGTACTATCCGATTTTCAACGCCTCCGATAGCATGACCTGGCAGCACGGAGCGCACAATTTCAAGTTCGGCTTTAGCTGGTTTCACGAGCAAGACCATTACTGGAACAATCCGGGAGGCGTCTACAACATTTATTTGGGGCTGGCCACCGGTGACCCGGCATTGAACGCCATCGAAAATTCTCCGTTCATGGCCACCGCCGGATCGACGGCCCTCACCGAAGCCGAACAGCTGTACGCCATTCTGGCCGGAAGAGTCGGCTCGAATAGTGGAAACGCGGTCCACGGTCAGTACGCCTACCTTCCCACCACCGGCAATTACGCCGGTCCGAATTCCGATCCCACCGCGTCCTACAACCTCAACGAGCTCCAGAGGTCCTGGGGTGTGTTCTTCCAAGACTCCTTCAAACTGAAGCCGAATCTCACCTTCAACTACGGTCTCCGCTGGGACTTCACGGGAGACGACCACGACAAGACCAACGCCTACCACAGCGTCACGCCCACCGGCATCTGGGGCCCCTCAGGAATCGGCAACTCATTTATGCCCGGAGTGTTGTCTGGCGATCAGAATCCGGAGTTGATCACCTCCGGCCATCAGTACAACCCCTGGAACATCAGTCCGCAGCCCTCGGTAGGCTTGGCGTGGTCGCCGGGATATCGAGACGGTCTCCTGGGCAAGCTTTCCAGCGGAAACACGGTGGTCCGCGCTGGCTTCTCCCTCCGCGATTTCACCGAGCCGTATCAATATTTCTGGAATGCGGGGTCAAACTACGGCGCGCTGTTCTATCAGACGTTCTACTTGAACTCGAACACCACGGGAGCGCCCGGCACGTTTACGCCGGGCAGTGTCTCGCTGCAGGATAACAAGCACGACTACCTGCCGGCGACGGCCCAAATTCCCACCAGCTATCCGTCGACCTTCCCGGAATCGGGCCTGACGTTTATCAACCCATTTCAGCAGGTTGCCAACATCGGTTTGGCGGGTATCAACCCCAGTATCAAGCAACCCTACACGATGTCCTGGAACCTGGGCATTCAGCGTCAGATCGGCCGCGGCAACGCCATTGAAGTGCGGTACGTAGGAAGCCGCACCAACCACCAGTGGATCAACCAGTACACCAACGAAGTGAATATCTTCGAAAATGGATTCCTGCCTCAATTCCAGGCGGCC
>JBAVQT010000135.1:0-2718 GCA_049694295.1 Candidatus Acidiferrales bacterium | reverse complement strand
GATTTATCGTTCTCACCGCTACGCATTCGAGTTTTCGCTGATCTTCATTGACCTGGATCACTTCAAGAATGTGAACGACACGTTCGGGCACTTGATGGGTTCGCGACTGCTGGCGGACATTGGCTCGGCGATCAAGGAGAAGTGCCGGCTGATCGACCACGCCTTCCGCTACGGCGGGGACGAATTCGTGATTCTGCTGCCGCAGACTTCGAAGGACAACGCCATGAGCGTCGCCAAACGTCTGCACAAGTTGATCCGCGAGGCGGTGTGGCTGCACGAGCAGAGTCTCGACGTGCACATCACCGCGAGCGTGGGCGTCGCATCGTATCCCACCGACTCGCGGACCAAGGCCGAACTGCTGCATCTCGCTGATGAAGCGATGTACGCGGTGAAGAATTCCACGCGCGATAGCGTTCTGGCTGCGGGCTCGACCGTTGGCACGCTGCCGTCCTCCGCTCCCGCCAAAGGCAATTGAGTGATCTGGCCGGGGCGTTTTTCCTTTCTTTTCGTTCATCCCAAGACCGATTGATCACCGCTCTGGCGAACCCGCGGGCGCGGCGGTCTATGGTGTATTATCGCTCGTCTCGATTTCCACAGTCGCTAAGCCGAAGATGGCACGCCGGTTGATTTGATTGTGGCAGCGTGTTAGGCTGCGTCAGAAATTTTCACAGCAGGTCCACGCGGGAAATTGCCGGGCGGTCGCGAAAACGCTCGAACGCGCGCGAAGGCAAGCGAGGACGAATGTCCAACGAAGCGCTGGGAATGATCGAGACGAAGGGGCTGGTAGGCTCGATCGAAGCGGCGGACGCGATGGTGAAGGCCGCGAATGTGATTTTAGTGGGCAAGGAATACATCGGCGCGGGATACGTGACGGTAATGGTGCGCGGCGACGTGGGCGCGGTGAAGGCGGCGACCGATGCGGGCGCGGCTGCGGCGCGGCGGGTGGGCGAACTGGTGGCCGTGCACGTGATTCCGCGGCCCCACGAACTGGTCGAAGAGATTCTTCCCGGCGGCGGGCTATCGCGAAGCGCGAAGAAGTAGCCGGACCAACCGCATTCACGAAATTCTAAAATACCGCGCTGCGGACGAGCCTAATGCCGTGAGCCAAGAAGCGCTATCAGGTATGGTTCTTTGAGCCTGCGCGATCGGGACCTGATTTCGATCCAGGAAGCCCGCCAAGCCCTTGAGCGGGCAAGTGAAGCGCAGAAGAAGTTCGCCGCATTTTCCCAGGAACAGATTGACGCCGTGGTGGAGGCTTGTGCGCGCGCCGCCACGGACGCGGGCGAATCACTGGCGCGACTGGCGGTCGAAGAGACCGGCTTCGGCAACGTTCCCGACAAAATCCTCAAGAACCGGCTGGCGTCGGTGGACGTTCCGCGGGCGATTCGCGGCATGAAGACCACGGGAATCCTGCGCGAAGACCGCGAAAAGGGCGTAATCGAAATCGGCGAGCCATTTGGCGTGGTGGCTGCCGTGATTCCCTGCACGAATCCCACATCCACTGCGATTTACAAAACGCTGATCGCATTGAAGGCGCGCAATGCGATCGTGCTGAGCCCGCATCCGAGCGCAATGCGCTGCATCTGCGAGACGGCCACGGTGCTGAAACGTGCAGCGCTTCAGATTGGCGCGCCCGAAGGATTGATCGAATGCCTGCAGAGTTCGACGATGCAGGGAACGCAAGAGCTGATGAAGAATCGCCTTACCGGCGTGATCCTGGCGACGGGCGGCCCGGGTCTGGTGCGCGCGGCGTACAGCTCAGGCCGGCCGGCGTATGGAGTGGGTCCCGGAAATGTGCCGGCGCTGATCGAACGGACGGCGAATGTGCGCAAGGCGGTAGCGGATATTTTTGCCGGGAAAACTTTTGATTACGGGACCATTTGTTCGTCGGAACAGGCGATCGTGGCGGAAGAGGCGGTGCGCGACGAGGCGCTGGCGGAGTGTGCGCGGCAGGGCGGATATTTTCTGACGCCGGAGGAAATGACGCGGCTGGGCGGGCTGGTGTTTCCGGGCGGAGCCACCGCGCCGAATTCGAAAGTCGTGGGGCGCGCGGCTACCGTGATTGCGGAAATGGCGGGGATCAAAGTGCCGCCGGCGACGCGGGTGCTGATCGCGCGGCTGGAGCGCGTGGGACGCGACGTGCCGCTTTCGGCTGAAAAGCTTTCGCCAATTCTGGCGTTTTATTCCGCGCCCAATTTCGCGGGCGCGATCGATATTTGCGTGCGGCTGCTGCAACACGGTGGGGCCGGACACACGGCTTCGATTCATTCGCAGAGCGAGGCGGCGGTGAAGCAGTACGGGCTGGCGGTTCCGGCGTTTCGCGTGGTGGTGAATTCGGCGAGCGTGCAAGGATCGATCGGATATTCGACGAATCTTTTTCCGGCGATGACGCTGGGATGCGGCGCGCCGGGCGGAAACATTACGTCGGATAATATTGGTCCGCAACACTTGATGAACATCAAGCGCGTGGCGTGGGAATCCCGCGGCGTGGAGCATCGGACGATCCCGGCGGCGCAGCGTCTGATGGCCGAGAACTCGGGAGTCGGAGCGCCGATCGATCGGCGAATGGATGGCGCTCCACCGATTGCGATTGCAGAAAAAGTTGCAGCGCAGACTCCTGCAGCGACTTCCGAGATTGCAGTGGCTGCCGCTGCCGGCGCCGTGGCGGGGTCGGTGGCTACTGCGCGGGGGCACGGCGATGCGGTCGAGGCGCCTGAC
>JBAVQT010000134.1:0-2906 GCA_049694295.1 Candidatus Acidiferrales bacterium | reverse complement strand
GTGCCGGGAATAGCGTGCCCGGCGCAGCGATGCCAGGACCAGTGAAACGAGGGACCATGAAAACAAACTGTGAACGTCAGAATGAGACTCGCGGGCCAATCATGCCCAATCGGATCCTAGCCACATTGGCTGCGCTGGCATTCGCAATTTTCTTCGCAGGCGGATGCAAGAGTTCGACATCGCCGACAGTCGATTCGAGCGCCGCCGCGAAATCTGCCATTCGCGTCGAGCCAAGCGCGGATTTGCTGACCATCGCAACTCCCGCCGCCGAGTTCGTGGTCTCGCCGAATGGATATGTCTCCGGAAAACTTTTGAGCGATGGAAAAAAACTCACGCTCGACCAGCCGGGTGACGCAGCAGGTCTGCGCGTGGTCTCCGGGGGCAGGGAAGTCGCTGATTTCGTTTTCGATTTGGCGCATCCGGTGATTTCCGCGCCGGCTTCCAAACTCGGTCCGCGCGGACAGCACATCGAGTTGCGCGGCAGCAGCGCATCATCGGGCCTCGATGCGACGCTCGTCGTGGAAGCGTACGACGATTTTCCGCGGATGGCTTTGATCTCCGCGGTGTTTCGCAATTCGGGAAAAGCCTCGGTGCCGCTGGATTCAGTAGATATTGACCGCCATCGCTTCGATGCATCGCTCGCGGATTCCAGCGCCGCACCCAACCAGATGTGGTCGTTCCATGGCGCCAGCATCGAATGGGGCAAGGACAATGTTTTCGAGATTCCCGCAAAATTCGAGCAAGCGAATCAGATGGGTTCGCTGGTTGACGTGAAGGGCGATCTGGGCCGGGTGGGCGGCGGGATTCCCGTGGTCGCACTGTGGACTCGCAGCGTCGGCGAAGCGATCGGTCATGTGGAGACGCTGCCCCTGGTGTTGTCACTTCCTGTTTCAACGGGTGCCGATGAGCGCGTGGATGCGTCGGTGCATATCGCGACCAGCAGGGAATTGAAACCGGGCGAGGAGTATGCCACCCCGCGAACTTTTCTGGCGGTCTACGCGGGCGATTACTACGAGCCGCTCAAGATCTATTCCGACGCAATCGATCGCGAAGGCCTGACCAAAGTAAAAGCCGACGACGAAGACTACGCCGTGAGCTGGTGCGGCTGGGGATATCTCTCCGACGTGACGCCCAAGCAGATGCTCGGAACGATTCCGAAACTCAAGGAGCTGGGCATCCACTGGGCGACTCTCGACGACCGGTGGTTCAACAACTACGGCGATTGGCAGCCGCGCACCGATACGTTTCCCGGCGACGCCATCAAGAAAATGGTGGATCAATTTCACGCGCAGGGAATCAAGATGCAATTGTGGTGGCTGCCGCTGGCGGTGGAAGATGGCGGCCCGGGTTACGAATCTCATGCTTACGGCGTTTCCGATGTCGTCAAAAAGCATCCGGACTGGCTGGTGCTCGACAAGCACGGAAAACCGGCGCGCATGACGCGGAATCTGGCGGTCCTCTGCCCGGCCGTGCCCGAGGTCCGCGAGTATTACAAGCAACTGACCGAGCGATTCATCAAGGACTGGGGCTTCGATGGCAGCAAGCTCGACAATATTTATAGCGTCCCGCTGTGCTACAACCCCAAACATCATCACAAATCTCCAACCGATTCCGTCTACGCCATGGGCGAAATCTACAAAGCAATTTTTGAAACCACCCGCGCCCTGAAGCCGGAAAGCGTCACGCAAAGCTGCCCCTGCGGGACGCCTCCCAGCATCGCCTGGCTGCGCGACATGGATCAGGCGGTGACGGCCGATCCCGTGGGATCGGTGCAGGTGCGCCAGCGCATTAAGATGTACAAGGCGCTGCTGGGACCGGATTCCGCAATCTACGGCGATCACGTGGAACTGACGCACGTTACCGAGGTGGGAGGCGACGAGCGCGACACCGGCTCCGACTTCGCGTCAACACTCGGAACCGGTGGAGTGCTGGGAACAAAATTTACGTGGCCGATAACCGACGCGAAAGACCGCGCGAAATATCGCGACGTGAATCTCACGCCCGAAAAAGAAGCGCACTGGAAGAAATGGATCGGGCTCTACAACCAGAAGATGCTTTCGCGCGGAACGTTTCGAGATCTGTACGTCTATGGTTACGACGTGCCGGAAGCTTACGCGATCGAAAAAGACGGAGATATGTATTACGCCTTTTTCGCTCCGGCGGCGCCAAAGAATTCAGCTCCGGCGGCATGGTCGGGAGAAATCGAATTGCGAGGATTGCATCCGGGCGTTTACCACGTGACCGACTATGCGGAAAACAAAGACCTCGGAAAAGTAACCGTGGATAATTCGACGGCCAAGCTGAAAGTTTCCTTCACCGGCCATCTGCTGCTGGAAGCGACGAAAGAGTAAAGCCCGGCGGGCGCGCTCTCAATATTCGGCGCCGCTACGCGCCCGGCAGACGCGCTTTAAAAAAATCGCGCATCTGCTCGCGGCGGCGAAAGGCTTCGATCCCGCCCTCTTGCGTGGTCGAGTAAGCGCCGGCCACGTTAGCGTACGCCAGGCACTCGTCGATTTTGGCGCCCTGCAAATAGCGATGCAGGAATCCCGCATCGAAGCTGTCGCCTGCGCCGACGGCGTCCTTGGTTTCCACCCGGGCGCCCGCGCATCGCCACTCCTGATTTCCCATGCGGGCCAGCGCTCCCTGGCAACCTCGCTTCAGGACGAACAAGCGACAATGGCGCGCCAAAAAACGAATGGCTTCGTCCAGGTCGGCGGCTCGCGCGATATTTTTCGCTTCGCGCTCGTTGGGGAAAAAAATATCGACGTGCGGCAGCAGGGCGTGAAGGTCTTCGCTCCATTCGCCCGAGGGATCGTCATTCGTATCGAGCGAAGTGGAGAGACCCCTCTCCTTCGCCAGCCGGAAAAGTTCCACAAGTCTGGGACGCAAGTCGCGGTGTAGAAAAT
>JBAVQT010000133.1:0-6621 GCA_049694295.1 Candidatus Acidiferrales bacterium | reverse complement strand
GCCGTGCCGCCAATCATCCAACCACGCGCAAAATGAAAAAGGCCGCGCCCGTCAAGGCGCGGCCTTTTTTCGTCTGAAATTCTTCTGCTCGGCCCGCAAATCTACCAGGAGAACTTGACGCCCAGCTGCACGTGACGCGACCCGCCCGATCCGATCACCGGGTTGGACGCCGAGCCAACGTCGGGCGTCGCAATCACAGTGCCCAGGCTGTCCGGGCTGCCCAGATCGTTATTCAGCGTGAACACATCGAAATTCGGGTGGTTGAGAATGTTGAAGAATTCCGCCCTGAACTGCAGCTTGAGCCGCTCGTTCAATCTCCATACCTTCGAGAACGAGAAGTCCAGATTTCTGAATCCCGGTCCTCGGAAAATATTGCGGCCCATGGTGCCGAAAGCTCCAAACGCAGGCGGAGTCAGCACCGTGCTGCCGGAAACGAAGCAGCCGTAATTCGCCAATTGATTGACGGTTGCCTGTCCGCCAAAGGTGTTGGCGGACGCGATGCACTGCTGGTTGCCGCCGATCACGTTGCCGTTGTTGTCCGTCGTGAACGTGTCGTAGCTGATATAGGGAACCGGCGTCGTGGGCGACCAATGAATGTTGCTGGCCGGACCGGTCATGTCCCAGCGGTCCGCGCCCTCGCCCGTGCCGCTGATGTCGTCGTCGAAATCGGTCAGCGTGTAAGGCTCGCCGCCCTCCAGCATCAGAATTCCGGTGACCTGCCATCCCTCCAGCATCTGGAATTTCGAAGGACGTGAAGGCAGGTCGTAAATTGCCGAAAGCGTGAAGCGATTGCGGATGTCGAAATCCCCGTTGCCGCGTTCCGCCCGATAGTCGAGGCTGTTCTGCGGAGTGTCCGCAAGATTGCTGGTGGAGGTGTCGATGGCGTGCGCGTAGGTGTAGCCGGCCAGCAGGTACAGGCCGTGCGAATATCGTTTCGTGAAGGTCGCCTGCAAGCTGTTGTAGTTCGAGTTCGCCTGGTTACTCAGGTAGCTTTCGAAGCCGATGTACGGGAAGCACGGACCGCCGGTCGGAGATGAGCAGTTCACGTTGAAAGGTCGGCCGACCGTTTCGCTGCCGTCGTCGTCGGCATAAATCACCTGGTTGGGATCGGTGACGCTGTAAAGCCGGATTCCGCGGTTCGCTACGTAGCCAACCTGCAGCATCGCGTTTGGCCCCACCGCTTGCTGCACGTTTAGATTCCAGTTGGCCGTGTACGGCGTCCTCAGGTTCTGGTTAACCGCAAAAATGTTGCATTGATTGTCCAGACTGCACGAATTGCTCGATGCATCCGGAAACAATGGCCCGGGATTTGGATTCGTAGCCGTCGGCCAGTTGATGAACGAGGGATCGTTGGATTCCTGCAGGAAGCTTGAGATCGTGCCGCCTCCTGGCGTCACACCCGCCACATTCGTGGGGTTCAGGTTCAGGCCGCCGCCGTTGTACATGAACGTGCGAATGGAGGGTTGTTCGTATATGAGGCCGCCGCCCGCGCGCACCACGGTCTTGCCCGTTCCGAAGACATCCCACGCAATGCCCAGCCGCGGCGACACGTTGTTGTAATTCGTCGGGTAGAGCTCGTTGATGCCGTGCCCCACCTGAACGATGCCGATGGACGGATCGAAATTGGCCAGTAGGTTGTTTGAATCCTTGATCGGATAGGTCACGTCGTAGCGCAACCCCATGTTTAGAGTCACGCGCGGCGTAATCCGGAAATCGTTCTGCACGAACAGACCAAACGATTTCAGGCTCACGTCCCGATTTTGATTGCCGTAGAGGTATCTCCAGCGACGCACGTTGCCGGCCACGAAATCGGGAAGCTCGCCAAAATCGATCCGGCCGCGCCCGTATCCGGCGCGAAAGTAATTTACATCGCCGTAACGGAAATCCCCGCCGAATCGAATGGTGTGCCGTCCGCTGGTTCGCGAGACAGTGTCCGACAAATTGTAGGTCGCGCTCGGCGAGGTAGACAAAGGCCAGCTTGAATTTCCTCCCAAGTACGCGGTGCTCGGAAAGTCTTCCGAACTGAATCCGATGCGCGGCATGCCCAGTAAACGGGGATCGGTGACCGTATCGTTCGTAAAGCCGTAGGCCGTCGGGTTCACGTCGCCATCAAGTGGGTCGATGGCTTCGCTAAACCGGTTGTAGCTGAAGTGCAGACTGTTCACCCACGTGGCGCTGGGCGTCCATGCCCAGTTAACGCCGAAAAGCTGCGTGATCGGGCTGGTGCCGGAGAGCCATTGGGGTCGAAGCGGTAGGGTATCTTCCTCCACCAGTTGCGTATTGCTGTAAACGAAAAGACCGGAAAGCGTGTTGCGCGAATTCACCACGAAGTCGGTCTTGGCGACGATATTGTCGCCGCGATTGGTATTGGTGAAGTTGAAATTGATCGCCGTGGGATCGGTCTGGTTCGCTGTGTAGCCCGGATTCGGCAGGAAAAGCTGAGAAAGTTTCACGCTGAGCGGGCTGCAATTAGGCGCGCAACCATTCAGCGCGTCCACGATGCTCACATCCTCGGGCAACAATCCGGTTTGGGCCAGAAGTTGCGCGGCATACGGCTCCATCGTCACCGTCACCGGGCTGTTGGTCACGATGGGATTGCCAACCTTATCGCGAATCCCTTCATAGTTGACGAAATAGAACCACTTGTCCTTCTTGATCGGACCGCCTATCGAGCCGCCAAATTCGTGCATGATCAGGTCGGCCACTGACTCCGGAGCAGGATCGAAATAGTTGCGCGCATCTGCCGCGCTGTTGCGCGTGAAATAATATGCCGTGCCGTGAATCTGGTCCGTTCCGGACCTGATTCCGATATTCATCACCACCCCCGGCTTCACGCCGTAATCCGCCGAAGGACTTTCCTGCGTGTTGAACTCCTGAATCGCGTCCAGGGGCAAAATGCTGGCCGGCGTTCCTTCGATGCCCGCTTCGTTCAGCACGCCCTCGCCGTAATACGCGTCGGTATCGTCGGCGCCGTCCACGAAGAAATTATTATCGTCGGGCCGGTTGCCGTTCGACGTGATGGATTGAAATCCGCCGCCGGGAGTGCGCTGCACCCCGGGATGAAGCATTAAGAGATTCTGGAAATCGCGGCCCTGTACCGGCAGCTCGTTAATCGCTTTGTTCGAAAGCACACCATTCAGCGTGGTGTCGGTCGTGTCCGTCAGGGGCGTCTCATCTTTTACAACCACCGTCTCGTTCACTTGGCCCGGCGAAAGCTGGACGTCCACACGCACGCTCAGGCCCACCTCGATCTGAACGCGCTCACGCACGAAGGTCTTGAAGTTCGGCGCTTCGACCGTCACCGAGTACGCTCCGGGATCCAGATTAAGAGCGTTGTACTCTCCCGACGCGTTGGCGGCCAGCGAGCGCTTCACCTGCGTGCCAAGATTTTCGATCGTGACGCTCGCACCGGGAATGACACCCCCGCTCGAATCTGTCACTTGGCCGTTGATTTGGCCCTGCGCGAATTGCGCGCGCGCCGTCGGCACCGCCAGCAGCAACATCGCCAGCAGCATGCATAGGTTTCGAAAGCGCTTCATATTTCACTCTCCCCGGGGATAACCACACTCAATCCACTAGCGCAAAAAATTTGGTTGAAATCTCGATTTGTCTGAAAGCTGAAAGCGCTGTAGCGTTCGAAGGGGCGAATCGAGTGAGAGCGTTAGAGCCCGGAAGCGAGCTCGCCCGTCAAGACCAGACAGGTGGGCACAAACAAAGCGGACGAAGACAAACCGCCGAGACGAATACCCGAAATAGAATCGCACCCCATAGAGACCGTAGAGAAAAAGTAGACCACTGCGCAGGGGAAGTCAATCATGCCGTGCGAGTCGTCACGCCGAAGGAAATTGGCGATCAGGCCACTACGCGCTCCGCGCGAAGCCGCGCAAGAAATATTTCCGCGAACTGCCGTTGCGCGAACCGCCGCTATTTGTGACACTGCTTCGGCCATGACTACCTCTCGCTCGCTCATATTTTGCCTTGCAGCCGCTGCCGCAGCCCTTTTTGCGCTTTCCTGCTCCGCGCAAGCCCCCGAATCGGGAAATGGCTACAAAATTTACCGCACCGACGCCAAATCGCCCGCTCCAGCCACGCCTCCTCGATTCGGCGCCGTGCTCGTCGGCGGCAACGGCTCGCCCGATGAAGCCATAAAGTTTTTCTGCGACCATTCGGGCGGCGGCGAGATCGTGGTCCTGCGCGCCACCGACGACAACTGGATGAACGGTTTCTTCCACGACGCCTGCCCGGCAAATTCCGTCGCGTCGCTGGTGATCACCTCAGCGCAAGGCGCAAACGATCCGCACATCGCCGCTGAGATCGCCAAAGCCCATGCGATTTTCATTTCCGGCGGGGACCAATCCCACTACGTCGAGATGTGGGCCGGCAACGCGACGCAAAAAGAAGTGAACGACGCTATCGCTCGCGGCATTCCCATCGGCGGCACTAGCGCCGGCCTCGCCGTGCTCGGCCAGTTTGTTTTTTCTTCGCGCCTCGATACAGTGACCGCGCCCGAGGCACTCGCAAATCCTTACGATCCGAAAGTCACTCTGGACCGCAACTTCCTGAAAGTCCCGCAACTCGATGGCGTCATCACCGACAGCCATTTTTCTCAACGCAAACGCATGGGTCGCAGCGTCGCCTTTCTGGCGCGAATCGTGCAAGACGGTTGGGCGCCGCAAGGGCACGGCCTCGGAATCGACGAAACCACTGCGATGCTTTTCGACGAAAGCGGAATCGCGACCGTAGTTGGCAAAGGCTCCGCCTATTTCATGACCCTCGCGCACGCTGCCGAGAAATGCGAAGCAGGCCAGCCGCTGGTGCTGCACGGCCTCAGCGTTTACAAACTTTCACCGGGCGCCGGCGCCAGCTTCGATTTGAAAAATTGGACGTGGACTGGCGGAACCACATTCACGGTAGAAACAGCCGATGGGAAAATGACCCGCAGCGATCAGTAAACGATAGATTGGCGGAAGAACAACACGGCCAGCGTTCAATTCCCTGCCGTTAGCATCCACTCAACGACCGAGAAATTTTTCCAGCTTCTCCACTTCAGGCTCGGCCAGGTCCATATATTTCTTGGCTGTCACCGGATCGCCCACCTGCACCGCGTTCTCCGCTTTCGCCATGTACGTCACCATTCGCGAGCGCGAGCCGGCAATGTCGCCGCGCAATCCGTATCCCTGCGACTGCTGTTGCCGCTCCAAAGTAGCGAGGCTCGAGGTGACCGCGGCCACGCGGCTCGATAGCAGATCGAAATCGTGCTGCGCGGTCTGCAACTGAGCCGCATTCTCCTGCGCTTTCGCGGCGGCCTGCGCAGCAGCATCCGCGTCTGCCTGCGCCCTAGTCGCATCCGCCTGGCTCGCCGCTCCGCCTGGCGCTGCAGGAGAATTCTTCGAAGTCGCCGCCGCGTGCGGTCGCATCACGGGAGACGGCGCAGCGCCAGACGGTGTCACCGACGGCTGCGCTGTCGGCGACGCGGTTAGCGGCGCAGCGGGACCGCTCGACGGCGTCAATATGGACGGCGGTCCAGCGGACGGCGCACCGGGCGACGAGGGCAACACATCGGCTGGCCCTCCCGTAGAATTAACCGCTGGACTCGCCGCACCCGCCGCCGGGTTTCCGGACGGCGTCGCAACAGCTTTCTTCCAGTGAAAGAAAGAATCGCCGCTAGCCCTCGTCTGCTGCCATCGCGGCACCGCAATGCCCGCCGCGACCAGCACGGCTACAACAATCAGCGCGCCCAGCGTGATGTAAAGCCCGCGGTGACTGCCGCTCGCCCTCGCACTAGCTGTTGGTGCAGAGTTCGGCATCGCTGGCATCGGCACTGTCGGCGGCAACACAGCAACCGAGCCATCTCGAGCTGCAGCACGCACAACGCTCGCTGCAGGCGCCACAATCGAGGCCGCAGCGAGCGAAGCGGCCGCTCCAGCCAAACCACCGTCCGCTCCAGCCACCAAAGGGCCTAGCTCTGGCAGCACGGCATGCAGCGCGCCGCGAAATGCTTCCGCCGATTGAAAGCGCTGCGCCGGATCCTTGGCCATCGCCATCTGAATCAGACTGCTGAGCGCATGCGGAACCAGGGGATTCAGCTGGTCCGGCGCGGCGGGAGTCTCTTCCAAATGCGCCTTCATCACCGCGAAATGATTCTCGCCCTCGAATGGTTTTCGTCCCGTCACCATTTCATATAGCGACACGCCCACCGAATAAAGATCCGATCGCGCATCGATCGGCTCACAGCGCACCTGTTCGGGCGACATATAAGCCACCGAACCAAGAGTTGTGCCGGTCATAGTCAATCCGCGATCTGTCCCCGACCGCGCGATCCCGAAATCCATCAGCTTCACCGCTTGTTCCGGCGTCAGCATCATGTTCGCGGGCTTGATGTCGCGGTGCACGATCTGCTGCCGGTGCGCGTAACTCAACGCCGCCAACACCTGATCGGCGAATTTCGCGGCATCCACATAAGGTATTGGGCTCTGCTGCAATCGCGCGCCGAGGGTGATGCCCTCCACGTACTCCATGATCATCACCAGCTGGTTGTCCATGGTCAAGGCAGTGCGTAGCTCGGCGATGTTCGGATGGTGCAGCCCGGCGAGGACTCGAATCTCCTTCAGAAACCTGTCC
>JBAVQT010000132.1:0-13416 GCA_049694295.1 Candidatus Acidiferrales bacterium | reverse complement strand
ACGTACAGGTTCGAATTCGTAGGGTTATTGATGATCACCGGATAACCGACGATGGGGCCATCGCCGGAAGCGAAATTCGAAGATGCATTGAACGCAGCGCCGGTGGTTGGATTGATGGCGTAGAGCGTGCCGGCATTATTGCCAACGAAGATGACGTCGTTGTTGACAGGCTCGGAAGGCGAGCTGTCTATGGGGCCAAGCGCAGCTGTGCTTAGCACTGCGCCAGAATTGGGGTTTAGTTTCCAGAGACTGGGCTGCCCGGTGCCGCCATTGCTGCGTGAAGTGACCCAGATGGCGTTATTGCCATAGTCGATGAGCGGCGTAGACAGCACGATATCCATTTTGGCAATTCCGCCCGTGTTGCCTTCGGTGTCCCATACTTTCGCGCCGGTGTTGCCGTCCACGGCGACGATCTGATTTGTGGAGGTCGTAGCAGCATTATTGGTGCCGATGACGACCAGGTCGTGTGTAAGCGTAAACGAACCGCTGCTGGCACTTTTCAACTGCACGGCTGCGCCGCCAATGAAATTGTTGGTGGTTAGTGCGTTGGGATTCACCACCCAAAGGACCGCGCCGGTGTCCGTCGCTATGGCGTAGACCAACCCATCGGCGTCAGCCACGTAGATGACATCCTGCGCCAGCGATGAAAAGCCGGAATTAATCATGGACGAGCGGCTACCGACTGTGGAACTAAGAGCGATCGTGGGGTAATCACGCAGGCCGGTGACGGCGTTGATCTCAAAGAGCACGCTGTAACCCGAGCCGAATAT
This sequence comes from Candidatus Acidiferrales bacterium, assembly GCA_049694295.1. Lineage (GTDB taxonomy): Bacteria > Acidobacteriota > Terriglobia > Acidiferrales > UBA7541 > Palsa-295. Next base: position 12,646 of record JBAVQT010000132.1, on the reverse strand, counting down.
CACCTGGCTGCCCGGAACCAAACTCGGAGCCCCCACGCTGTTGCCGAGTGCGTTGGTGGCGCAAATCCACGAGGAGACAAAGGTATGCGCGCCGGTTGCGCCGGTGTTGGGAACCACCGAGACTTCCGCGACGTAGGTGGATTGGTTGACACCGTCGGTTGAATAGTAGTTTGCTGAATCGCGCAAAAAGACCTTGTAGAAATAGAGAGTGCCGTTGACGGGCGCACCGCAAGTGTCGTTCGCGGCGTTATCCGTAAAGCTGGTCTTTCCGGTATGGTCGTCGAAGATGACAATGCCGGTGCCCCCATTGTTCGGGGGATTAGAGCAGAGGGTTGGATCGGTTCCGTCCGTGGGGAACGAATTTTTGTCCACCGGCGAATTGGCGCGGCGGAGAATCACGACGCCCGTATAGGGAAAGTCGACGGTGGCGCCGGCGATCGGCGCGGGAATCTTCCAGTCGAGGGTGACCGCATTGCTGGCAGCGGTCGCCGTCAGATTCTGGACGCTCTGCATGTAGGTGATGCTGAGAGAGGGAGCGTTCGCGGAGATGGAGGCTTCTTTCGAGCCAAAGGAAATCGTGCTATTGGTTCCTCCGCCTTCGTCTGTATCGGCGATCAGCTCACCGTAGTTCGGCTCTCCGTTGTACCAGGTCTGAACATCGGAGGTGATATCAAAAAGGAGCGTGGTGGTGGTCGACGTCGCGTTGGCAGTGGCTGTCGCCGTGCCGCTGAAGTCGCCGCCTCCTCCTCCGCTGGTCCAGGCCGTGAAGGAGGTCGGATTGATATTGGTCAGGCGATCGTTCCAAGTGACCGTAGGCTCGCTAAAGAACGAAGTGACGGGATAGGCGCCATATGACCGGGCCACTCTAGCAGGCAGCGCGGTGGTAACGGTGAGAGTCATCATGGCGCTCTTGACGCCAACATTCGGGAGAGCCGAAAGATCGAATTGAACGAGGGCGCGCTCGAGGTGGTTGGCGCGGCTATTGACGGTGAGGTTGACAGCCGAACCGTTTGCCGCGGCTGGATTGTTCTCGTCGAGCGTCGCGTCGGCAGCACGCGTCTGCTTATTCGTAGCGGATTTCTGAATCACGAGAGTCTCGGTGGCAAGCAGGGGCGCGGTCAAAAAGCAGAAAAGCGCGAGCGCGATCCAAAGCGGCCGCGGAGTTCGCTGTTGCCCATCTCGATGCGCCGGTAATGTCATCACTGCGTTACCTCCCACAAATCCCGCCAAAGAATGAACCGCGAAACGGCCGCTAACGATGCGGCTGAGGACTGACGACTGTGCGCCGCTACGACTTGAATGGCGCGCTATTACAAAAACCGCCCTGTGCGGGAAGTTTTCCGCACGCCAAAGCCAGCGTTTCATAAATCGGCTCGGAGACGCAGCGCGGCTTGACGTATTTCTTCTTGGGCGCGGCTGGCTTCGCGTCTATTGGCGCGTTTTCCGGCAATCGTTGCATTCCATCCCCCGATTCATGGCCCCAAAACAGAGTTACGGCAAAATAACGAAAGCCTGGCGCGAGGCGCTGGTCGCCGATGCCGCCGCCATTCCGGCCGCCGAAAGCGGCGCGCTGGCCATGGCGTGCATCGCGCTTACCGGATTTTCCACGCCATCGAGACGCGCATGCGTCTCAGCGAGCTCGCAGGCACGTTCGTAAGCGCCCAAAAGATCCCCGCCCTCCATTTGCGCGAGTCCGGGGCAGCGTTCGCAGTATTTGCGAATCGAGCAGGTCGAACAAACCGGCATGTGCGATTCGCGAACCGCGCGCACGCGATTCATTTCCGGCGAGCGATGCCATATATCGGCAAATGCCTGGCGCCGGAGATTGCCGGTGGGCACAGGCATCTGCACGCAGGGAAAGACGTCGCCGTAAGGCGAGATGTAGCAACTGTTGTGGCCGGCGCTGCACGGAATGTCTTTGTAGGCCGAGCTTTCGATACCGCTGGATGTGGCGCTGCCGAGCGGGAGCGCGGTCTCGCCGGCATCATCCCCGGAGCAGGAATGGGGACCAAACGCAGGCTCCTGGAGCACCGCCAAGACGTCCTGCGCGGGATTCCGGAAAGCGAGGACGGATTTATCGCCGTCCAATTTGGGCGTAATCGTAAGATCGAAAACGTACGGGACGCCGAGCGCTTCGGCTAGGGCGAGAACGCCGCGATAGGCCGCGATATTCTGCTTCATCAGCGGGCAGGCGATTTTTACCTGCAAGCCCTGCTCCTGAAGAAATCGGATGGCCGCGAGAGAGCGGTCAAGCGATCCGCGAACCTTGGTGATGGCGTCGTGAATGTCCGGATCGGCGCTGTAAATACTGATCTGAATGCGGCGGACTCCCAGCGCACGCAAGCGGGCGGCGCGGGCGGCGTCGATCAGCAGAGCGTTGGTCTTCAGGCTGATATCGAAATGCAACGCGCGAGCGTGTTCGAGAAGCTCGAAAAGATCGGAGCGAAGAAAAATCTCGCCGCCGCTGATGGTGAGGAACAGCGTGCCGACCCTGGCGAGCTGGTCGAGAACTCCCTTGATCTCGGCGGTGGACATTTCGCCATGGTCGTCATGATCGAGGTAGCAGTGCACGCAGCGCTCGTTGCAGCGATAGGTAAGATCGAGATGGACGCTGAACGGCATGCTGCTGCCGACCGTCCTGCGAACCCAGCGATCCATTACCGGTGTGCGAGCGTTCATACGTTTTGTTCCACCGGGTCCATGGAAAGAAGTTTGCGCTCCACCAGCGCGGCGATCAGCTCGGCGGCGTCGACGCGGGCTTCTTCGATCGGCACGTCGTAGGCTTCGGCTATGCGCGCGGTGATTTGCGCCATATCGCGGACGCCATCAGCATGATTCCAGAGGAGACTGGCGGTCTCGTTGAGTTCATGGAGGAAATTATCTTCAGGCGAGATGATAATGACTTCGCCATCCATTTCGCGCCAGGCGAGCCTGGGATTGCGTACCGGAATGGCAGACCTGGATATGTGGGTCATGGCGCGATCACCTTCCAGAACTGCGCGTTGCGGCGAAAATGCAACCGAAAGCACGGGATTTGCGCAGCGACAGCCAGGAGCGATTGCAAGAGAATTTCGCTGGCTCGCGGATCCGAGGAAAAAAACAAGACGCAGGGCAAGAGCGCGCGGAGAATTTCTTTCTGCGAAAGAGCCTCGACGCGATCCTCGGGAGCCTGAACGAGCTGATAGATGCCCGCGACCGGATAGCGCTCATTGAGGCCGGCAGCGCGGAACTCACCCCAGAAGGGCGTACCGTGGGCCTGCAAAGTGCCATCCGCGAAACGCAGCAGCGATATTTCGTCGGTGAGGACGCTGCCTTCGGGAGAAAGCGAAGCGACCGTGCTCTTCCCCGCCCCGGAGCGGCCCATAAAGACGTAGGCGCGGCCATCGCGAACGATCGAAGCAGCGTGCAGCAGAAATCCGCGCTCGGGCAGCAGGATCATGGTCAAAAGAATGCGAATCAGCGAATCGAGCGCATATTCATGGCGAACGCCGTGAAATTCAACGCTCGACTGACCCAGATAAACGCGCGCATCGTCAAACGCATAAGAAAAAGACGAGTGGGCCGGCGGCGGCGCAAATTTCGACCGGAGATGGATCGGGAGTCCCGGTGCGGAGGGAGCTGTGAATTCGCGATAGCGGGCGTGGGCTTTCTCGTACAGCACATTCTCCGCAATCCGGAGAGAAAGGGGCACACTTCCGATCGAAATATCCAACGGCCGATGAGTGGCCGGCATTGCCATATTTTCCCCAAGCCCTGGCAGCGCCGTCCCGGCGAAGCGACAGCGCATCACTGTCACGACGCGAGCGGAGCTATCCACAAAAGAAGCAGACTGCGGCCCAACCACAAGAGAGGGAGCCAGGGGTAGTTTCCGGGCTGTTAAGCAGAGGGTCAACAGAAGGTGAGATGAGATGTGTCGTGAGTGTGACTATCGCCGGCGGAACGTAGCGAACGCCGGTTATTCCGAAGAGACGCGAACCGAACGTGGACGCGCAAAGCCATATTTGCGAAACAGGCGAAAGGGCCGCAAAACCAGGTAGAGAGGCGCGAGGGGGCGGGGAAGGCGAATCATTTCCCAGTCCTCTTCGGCCGGCGCAGTGGAGAGTCGCAAAGAATAGCGGAAGCCCGCAATTCCAGAAGAAATGGCGCGCGCTCGAAAACGGAAGCGGTCGAGGCCACTCCAAGGGGGAATCTCCCGCCTGAGCACGCGCGGGTAAACCTGCCGGGCGAGCCAGGTTGCGCCCGCGTCCTGGTTAATGAGCGAGAGAATGCCAGGGGGCAGCGGCGCATCGAGCAAGTCATGAGCGAGCGTCAGCGCCAAATTCACCATGCGCGTAGCACCCAGAGAGGCCGCGCAGAGCCGCGCTGCGCCCCAATCGAACGTGGGTTGCGACTGGATCAGCTCGGAGATATCCGCGATCCAAGAGAGCCGCTCCCAAAAATCCTTGGCTCCGTGGATCGCGAGGAGCGCCAAATTAACCTCCGGCGAAAATGTCCGCACGGAGCGGCCTGCGAGCGAGACGAAAGCAGCGGGTTCGGCGAGCGCCTCGATATCAGGGGTTTTTGGAAAGTGGCGAAGCGTGAAATCGGTATGCAGCTCCACGAGAATGCGGCGGCCTTCGTCGCGATAATGATATTCCCCGGGAACCAGAGAATTGCGCGCGCCGGGCGACAGTACCCACGGATATCTCGGCAGGTATCCGCTCTTAAGAAGGATCTCGTGGGCGAGTGCGAAATCTCGCTGCGGCATCAGAATATCGAGATCGTCGAAATCACGAAGGACCATGTCGCCGTAAGCCTGCACGGCGAGCGACGGCCCCTTGAACGGGAGCGCGACGACGCCACGGGCTTCGAAGAGATCGAGCAGTCGATTCAGTTCGGCGACGAGATAAAGACACCTGACGGTATTGCGGCGCGAAACGTCCTTGAGCCGCGGGAGTTGCGCCGCAGGCAGCAGATCGAGGCCGACGGCCTGAAGGTTTCGAGCAAAGAGCGGCACGATGGAATTTTCAGCGGCCTCGGCAAACAGGTAGCCCCAGTCGAGAGGCTCGGCCAGCAGCGCGCGAATTTCGGCGGCGATGGCGGGAGTGAGGTGAGCGCGGGCGCAAGCCACCAGAAGCTTTTTTTCCAGGCAGCCGAAATGGATTGACGAGGAGGGCATCCGCGGCGATGAAAGCTCGATCGAGCGAATTTTACGCCAGATTAGGTTGTGGCGCGGTGGGATTCTTCGAGCGGCGCATGCAAATGAAATCTCCCGTGGGCCGGTTGGCTCGGCCGCACAGAAGCTATAAAAGCCACGAAAGACCATCAAATGTACGTGCCAACCAATAAACCTGGCGCTGAATGGGCGACGACGGACTAGTTATGCCGCCAGCGGCGTTGTGAGCGGGGCCAGGAGTGGTCCCGAGACGCTGATGCGATGGCCGATTCTGAGCAAACGAGTGCGGAGGCCATCGGGCTCGAGGCCGGCATTCTCGCAGACGCAATTAAAATCGCAATCTTCGTCGAAAAGAAATTTTTGCGCCTCGCGGCGCGCGCGCAGAGTGCCCGTCTGCCAGTCTTCAACGGCGCGCATGACTACGGCGATCCAAAGATGCCGCTCGCCAATCACGCCTTCGGTGACCATCTCTTGCGAGTTCGGAATCACATTCTGTGCGGTGACTTCCATCTGTAACCCCCGAGGCCCGACTTCACGCGGCTGGTCTTTCGTTATCCGTCTCCGCCGCGCTGCCTTCCACAGTGCATTTGACACGCCAATGGCGAGGTTCCCGGCAGCGACCGAGCGCCGGAGTCTATCTCATGGCCACGTAACGAAATGAGAGGCATACGCGGGAGCAAACCGCCGTCAGACATGACCCGCAAGAGCGGTGAGAGCGAGCCGGAGTTGTGCAGGTGTGCCATGCGGAAACACTGAGAGCGAGCGCGGCGGGCGTTGATCGTGCGAGCAGAATTCGCCCGAAAGCGGACCGGCGGATTCAAATCGCCAGAATTAGAGGATGCTTACGATACGACTGGTTCGACTGCAAGAAGTTCGCGAAGTTTTGCGGCCAACGCGAGCAGAGTGAATGGCTTTTGCAGCAGGACGGCGTTGGTTTCGAGAATGCCGTGATGCACCACGGCCTGGTCCGTGTATCCGGACATGAAGAGCACCTTGATGCCCGGCCGAATCTTCGCAACGCGATCGGAGAGTTCGCGGCCGCTGATGCCGGGCATGACCACGTCGGTCATCAAGAGATCGATAGGACCAGAGTGCAGGGCCGCCAGCTCGAGCGCGGTGTGGCCATCTTCGGCATCGAGGACGGAGTAGCCGCTCATCTGGAGATATTCGCGCGTCAGATCGCGCACGCCCTTTTCATCCTCGACCAAAAGGATAGTCTCCGTGCCTCGCGCGAGCGCCTTTTCTTCCGGGCGAGACGGGGAAACGCCAGCCGGCACTTCGTCCTCGATGCGCGGGAGATAGATTTTGAAACTGGTGCCGCGTCCCGGCTCGCTGTAGACCCAGACGTAGCCGCCAGTCTGCTTCACGATGCCATAGACGGTGGCGAGGCCCAGGCCGGTTCCCTTCCCTTTTTCCTTGGTAGTGAAAAACGGCTCGAAAATGTGCGCTTGTGTGGCCGCGTCCATCCCGCATCCGTTGTCAGTGACCGCCAGCATGACGTATCTGCCGGGCGCGAGCACGGCAGGCGGATGCGAGAACGAAGCATCCAGCTCGACGTTGGCGGTTTCAATGGTGATGCGGCCACCCTGCGGCATGGCGTCGCGCGCGTTAACGGCCAGATTGAGGATCACCTGTTCGATCTGGCTCCTGTCGGCCTTTACGAGTCCGAGATCGGCGGCGGAAGAAGTTTCCAAAGCGATGTCTTCGCCGATCAGCCGCCGCAGGATTTTTTCCATATCCGCGACCACGGTCTGCACGTTGAGAACTTTGGGCGCGAGAATCTGCTTGCGGCTGAAAGCGAGAAGTTGTCGCGTCAGCGAAGTGGCGCGCTGCGAAGCCGCTTGTATCTGCTCGGCATTGCGGCGCAACGGATCGCCCGAGGGCAATCGCTCGGTGAGCAGGTCGGCGTATCCCTGAATGACCATGAGCAGATTATTGAAGTCATGGGCGATGCCGCCGGCCAGACGGCCGACCGCCTCCATCTTCTGCGCCTGGCGCAGCTGCTCTTCGAGCTGGCGGCGGTCCGTGATATCGAGCGACATGCAGATCGCGCCCTGAATCTCGCCCTCGGAGGTGAGCAACGGCTCGGCGTGGCAGGCGTAGGATCCGCCCTTCCATTCAATATGAAATGTTACGGGCTCGCCGGCCACGGCACGGCGATGGGCCGCGATGGGCAGTTGGGTGCTGTCTTCCGTTTCGAAATAATCGAGCAGCGTCTTCCCGACCAGCTGATTGGGCTTGAGTCCCAAACGCGCCAGGCCGGCGCCCAGGGCTGAAGTGAATCGCAGGCTCTTGTCCACGGTCCACAGGACCGCGGGGAGCTGATCGATGATCACGCGGAGCCGCGCTTCGCTCTCGCGGACCCTTTCTTCACCGCGCTTACGTTCGATGGCGATGGCGATCTGACCGCCTACCGAAGAAAGAAATTCCAGGTCGCGAGCGGTGTAGGCGTTGGCGTCCTCATAATGCTGCAGCACGAGGACGCCGATGGTAGCCGCGGGTGTGCGCAGCGGAGCGCCCAGCCACGACGGTGAAGGCGTGCCCACCAGTTCGACTTCGCCCTGCTCCGTCAGATGATCGAACACCGTCTGGGGAATCAGCATGGCGCGCCCGGTGCGGAAAACGTACGCGGTGCAGCTGCGGCCCACATGCTGCGGCGGGGGCGCCTGATCGAACTGATCGGCAAAGAAGGGAAAATGGAACATGCTGCTGGAGGGTTCGTAAAGAGCGACGAAGCAATTCTCGGCGTAGAGAACTTTTTTCAGCGACTGGTGGACCAGATGAAGCAGGTCATCGAGATTGTCGGTGACGTTGACGCCGTGAATGATCTCAAAAGTGATCTGGCGCTCGAGCTCCGCGCGTTTCCGTTCGGTGATGTCCTCCATCGTGCCTTCGTAGCAAACGATCTTGCCGGAGGAATCGCGCACCGCGCGGGAATTCTCGGAGACCCAGATCCTGGCGCCGTCCCTGCGGCGAATGCGGTATTCGAAACTCTCAACCATATCGTTGGATTCCAGCAGGCGCTGGAAATCGGCGCGGCGGCGGGGATCTTCGTAGATCTCCTCGGCGACGTTGCGAACGCTGCGGACCATTTCCTGGGGCGAAGAATAGCCGCACATGCGAGCCAGCGCCGGGTTCGCGCTCAAGATGCGGCCTTCGGGCGTGGACTGGAAGATTCCCTCGACGGCGTTTTCAAAGAGACGCCGAAATTTTTCTTCGGCTTCGCGGCGAGCCACTTCGGCGCGGCGGCTCTCTGAAATATCTTCGTACATGGCGAAGGCGCCGATGGGACGGCCGTCGACGGCCAAGGGCACGGCAATAATCTGGACGTCTATCAACGTGCCGTCGGAGCGGCGGCGCTTCGATCGCGCGCGAACCGCTTCGCCGGCGCTCGCGCGGCGGCTGATATCAGCGGCCTCGGACAGCAGAGTCTCGGGCGCCAGCAGCGCATCCAGCTCCGAGCCCAGAAGATCGGATTGCGCATATCCGAAGAGCGCTTCAAAGGCTGGATTGCACATGCGGACGCGCTGATTTTCGTCGAGGACCACTACGCCAAGCGGATTATTGGAAGTGAAAGGCTCGAGCGAGGCGATCTGCGCGGCGATTGGATCGGCGCCGACGCCCGATAATCCGAACGCGCCGGACAAATCGCCCGCCACTAAATCCGCCGCCGCTCCCGGAGAGGCGGGAGTTCGGGACGCAGTTTTTCGCTTGGGACGCAGCGCTGCCGTTCGACTCGCCATGATCGAGAGACAACCCCAGGTTCGGAGCGGACACCATGCTCCAGAGAATGACCCCTCCGCACTGTACCGGCCGAGGCGAAAGGGCAGCAATGGTACTTCCGTACCAAAAAATCTGATTTGATTACGGTTACGCGAGACAGATCGCCAGCATTGCGGGATGGTCTGACGTGCCGCAAAGAGTCTAGCGGAAAATGCCGACTCCCTCAACCCGTCGAACTACGGAACGGGAGCCGGCTGCGGAATGGCTTCGCCATCTTTTCGCGGGTCAGACGCGCCGAAATTCACGCCGCTGGAGAAATCGCGGCGAACCGCCTGACCGCCGCCCATTAGCTGCGAAAAGTCGCCGACCACCTGCAGCTTGTGACCGCGCTTTTCGAGAGCCGCCCGCACATCGGCCGGCACGCGCGATTCGATCACCAGGTCACAGCCGCCATCTGAATACTTCGTGAAGCGAGGCGCCTCCATGGCAGCTTGAATGTTCATGCCGAAATCCACCACGTCGGAAACGAACTGCGCTTGCGCTTGCGGCTGGTTCGCTCCGCTCATGATGCCGAAAGCGATGCGAACGTCTCCGTGAGTCATGAAAGCCGGGATAATCGTGTGGAATGGCCGCTTGCGCGGAGCGAGTGCATTGGGTGACGCAGGGTCCAGGGTGAACGCTGAACCGCGGTTCTGCAGGGCAAAACCAGTGTGATCGGCCACCACGTCCGATCCAAAATCGGAAGCATTGCTCTGAATCAGCGAGACCATGTTGCCATCACGGTCCACGACGGTCATATAAGTAGTGTCACCGTGCGGAGGAAACGGCGGTGCGCCAGGCGGCACGTCGCAATTCGCCTTAGCGAGGTCAATCAGCTTCGCGCGCTGCGCCGCGTAATCTTTCGAGAGCATTCCTTTCACCGGGACCTTGCTGAATCGCTGATCGCCGACGAAGCGGTAAAGATCGGCATACGCCAGATTGCGCGCCTCGATCATCACGTGAAAAGCGTCAGTCGATCCTTGTCCGTATTGCGCGAGCGGAAACTTCTCCATGATATTGAGCATTTCCAGCGCGGCGATGCCCTGCCCGTTCGGCGGAATTTCGTAGACAGTCCATCCGTGATAGTCGGTGGAAATCGGCTCGACCCATTCGGCCGAGAAATCGGCGAGGTCGGCGGGCGCCATCACGCCGCCCAATCGCTGCGACGTGGCCAAAATCTGCCGCGCGATCTCTCCCTTGTAAAATGCGTCTCGGCCGCCTGCAGCCACCAGCTCGAGCGAATGCGCGACGTCGGGATTCCGAAAAACTTCGCCTAGCCGCGGCGCATGACCGTCGGGTAGGTAGGTAGCGATTGCATTGGCATTGGTCCGCAGACCTTTTTCGGCATTCGCCCAATTCTGCGTGGTGAACTCGGGAACGGGAAAGCCATCGCGAGCGTAGTAAATTGCGGGAGCGAGAAGTTCGGGAAATTGCTTGGTTCCAAAGCGCGCGAGAAGTTTGGACCAGCCATCCACGACGCCGGGCACCGTGACGGAATCAATTCCACCGTCCGGCATCTCGGTGAGGCCTTTGCTTTTCAAATGATCGATGGTGAGCGCGGCCGGAGCCCAGCCGCTGGCGTTAAGGCCATAAATCTTCCCGGACTTCGCGTCGTAGACGATGGCGAAGAGGTCACCGCCCATGCCGTTCATCATCGGTTCGACCACGCCCATCACGGCGTTGGTGGCAACTGCGGCGTCTACCGCATTGCCGCCGCGCGCGAGGATGGCGGCGCCAGCTTGCGCGGCGAGCGGATTCTCCGCGGCCACCACTCCGTTGCGCGTAACCACCATCGAACGCCCTTGCGTGCGCTCCGCGCCAACTTCTTGTCCAATCGTCGCCCGCACATTGAGCGCCACCAATAAGGCAAGCGCCAACCCCGCAGCCGCGACGGCGCCCAGATTCGAGCGCCGCCGGAGGGAGATAGACACTCGCGGACACCGCGTTTGTACCTCTTGAAGGTTATTTCGCGGGGCGCGAGGTGGGCGGCACGATCCCGTTGGCCCGGTAGTAAGCGACGAGCAATCCATAATGCTCTCCCATGTGCTCAGTGTAGTTGATCCACTCATCGAGACGCTGCAAGACTCCGGCATCGCCTTCACGCTTTATTTCGGAGACGCCGTCGGCGATGGACTGCTTCAGAAACGCCACGGTCTGAGCTTTGGTCTTGTAAGTCTCAACGTTCGGATCGTTGGCGCCGTCGCCGATTTTCCTGCCGGAGGCCCGATTGATGAGATCGTAGTTCGAGCCGGCGATGTGCAGCAAAACCTGCTGGAAGGTGCGGACGTCGGCGTTGAGGCGATAGCCGTATTTGTCTTCGGGCCAGTCCTCCGCCATGGTCACCAGGTGGTCTCCGATGTAGTTCCAGTTTTCGATCACGGCTTGCGATGGAGTCTTCGGCTTCGGCGATTGCTTGCCGTCTTGCGCCCGAACCGCGCCGGCGCAACAGAGAAACGCGAGGGCCGATAACAAGGAAATTGAGCGGACGAGGGATTTCATGAGCAAGCTCCTTTGCGGATTGCCCCGCTGCAGGCCCCAGGGTCGGCGATAGCCTACCGAGGTTGGGCGGTGAAGTCCAGCGCATCGCGCACGGTGGCCGAGATATCCCAGGCCGGGTTTGGCCGTGCGCTCCGCGTCCGGTAAGATGAAGACGCCAGTCAGCAACGCGAGCTATCGGCCCATGGCAAAAAAAGCGCAAGAGACGAAGGAAGCAAAGCCCACCAAAGCGCCGCGAGGCGTGGCGGCCGATCCCGCGATCGCGCGTCTGATCCGAGGCGAGCACTCCGATCCGTTCGCGATTCTGGGGCCGCATTGGACTACCAGCGCCAGCGGCGGGCGAGCGCTAGCCATTCGCGTGTTGCGACCCGGAGCGGCGGAAGTCAGCGTGCTATGGAACGGCAGCTACGACGCCTACCCGGCAAAAACAATTGATGTGGGCGGAATGTTTGAAGCGGTGTTGCCCCCGACGCTGCCGCATCTGACCGAGGGCCAGATGGTCGAGCCCGCACGCTACCGGCTGCGCATCAAATTCCCGGACGGCAACACCCTCGAGACCTACGACCCATACGCGTTTCCGCTCCTGCTCAGCGACTACGATCTCTATCTCGCGGGTGAAGGCACCGACCATCTGAAATACGAAAAAATGGGCGCCCACCTGCACGAAGTAGCGGGCGTGGCGGGAGTGCAGTTCGCCGTCTGGGCGCCGAATGCACAGCGCGTGAGCGTGGTAGGCAATTTTAACGCGTGGGACGGCCGCGTGCTCCCGATGCGCAACCGCGGACCCAGCGGGATTTGGGAATTTTTCATTCCAGGGCTGCCCGAAGGCGCGCTTTACAAATATGAAATCCGCTCGCGCGAGGGAAATCGGATCCTGGTGAAGAGCGATCCCTTTGGATTTGCCGCTGAGCTGCGGCCGCAGACAGCCTCCAAGGTCTGCAATCTAGATCGGTATTCCTGGGCCGATGGCTCATGGATGCAAGCTCGCCGAAGCGCCGACTGGATACACGCGCCGATGAGCGTCTACGAAGTTCACGCCGGCTCGTGGCGCCGCAATACGGCGGACGGATCTCGCTGGCTCACCTACCGCGAGCTCGCCGATGAACTGATTCCTTACGCGCGGGAAATGGGCCACACCCATATCGAACTAATGCCCATCATGGAGCATCCGCTGGACGCTTCGTGGGGCTACCAGACGGTGGGCTATTACGCGGTCACCAGCCGCTTCGGCAC
>JBAVQT010000131.1:0-3974 GCA_049694295.1 Candidatus Acidiferrales bacterium | reverse complement strand
CCCCTGGCAGCGGCCGCGATAGCCGCGGCTCAACAGGCCGCGTCACAAGCCGCGGCAGCACAAGCGAGCGGCGGGGCGCAGGGGGCGACCGGGCTGGCGCCGACGATTACCTTTCCGTATTTTCCGGTGACGGCGGGCGGGGCGAGCGTGGTGAAGATCGCGGCGGATGGATCGCCGGAAGAGCTCTGGAGTTCGCGCGAAGAGCTGGTGTTTGCGATGGGATTTTCGGCGGACGGGAAACTATTGCTGGGAACGGGAAACAAAGGCGCGATTATCGAGCTGGAGGGCAACGGGGTATTTTCGAGCGTGGCGAAGACCGCCTCGGCGCAGGCCATGAGTCTGGCGACGGCTGCGGACGGGAAGATTTATGTGGGGACAGCGAACCCGGGGAAAATAATCACGCTGGGGCCGGGGTATGAAGAGAACGGCAGCTTTGAATCCGAGCCATTCGACGGCAAGATATTTTCGAAGTGGGGACGGCTGACGTGGTGGGGGGAGAATGGGGCGACGCAGGGGAAAGTGGCGTTTTACGTGCGGTCGGGAAATACCTCAAGCCCGGAAAAAGATTGGAGCGAATGGGCCGGACCATACAGCAGCCTGAACGGAGACGGCTCGAGCGCAGTGACGGCGAGCGGGCAGACGGTGACGTGTCCGGCGGCGCGATTCGCGCAGTGGAAAGCGGTGTTCGTGGAAACCGACCATGGCGGAGCGCCCTACATTTCGTGGGTAACGCTGGCGTATCAGCCGAAGAATGTGGCGCCGCAGGTGGACGACATCGTGATGCAGGATGCGGGAGTGCGCGTGCAGGGATTCGCGCAGCAGTCGGGGCCGGGGAATTTGACGCCGGTGCAACTGCGAATGCCGCAGCGCGCGGGCGCGGCGAACAATTTTGGGATGGTGACGGGAAATGCGGAAGGCAACAACCGCGCGGGCAAAGTGGATGTGCCGCCGCAGGGATTTGAAGAGCGCGGATACCAGAGCGTGCTCTGGAGCGCGCATGACGATAACGACGACGATTTGATTTTTGCGGTTTATTACCGCGGCGAACGAGAACACGACTGGCGGCTGCTAAAAGACAAGCTGACGCAGAAATATTATTCGTGGGATACGACGACGATGCCGGATGGAGCGTATTACCTGAAGGTCACGGCGTCGGATCAACCGTCGAACCCGCCCAGCGAAGCCCTGACGGCGGAACGCGAAGGCGACCGATTTGAAATCGGGAACACTCCGCCGCGAATCGAGCGATTGCGCGCGGAAACGAGTGGCGCGGGAACGAAGGTGAGTTTCGATGGAATCAGCGCGGCGGGCGCGATCGAGCAGGCGCAGTACAGCGTGGACGCCGGCGATTGGCTGATCTTGTTTCCGGTGGGCGAGCTTTCGGATGCGGCGAAGGAAAGCTACGAGATTGATTTAACGGGACTGGCGCCGGGCGCGCATATCGTGTCCGTGCAGGTCGGCGATGCGTTTGGAAACACGACCGCGGCGAAAACTGCGTTTAACGTGGCGGCGCGCGGCGGAAAGTAGGGCCGCGGAGCCGCTCCGGCACGCGGGCGTGCTGCACCGGGGCATCAGCCGACTCCGCAATTGCGCCGACAACGATCAATCGACGCGGTGGCCTCTATCCGCCTAGCGAACCTTGGCATCGGAACAGGACCAACCAGGCACCGAAACTTTCGATTTGTGCGTATCGAAACGCGCACGAGCAAAACCTGACAGCGCGAGCAAGGCGGCGGATTCGATACCGGCGCTGGCATTGCGTGGCGCCGGGCTGCGCGATTAACCGTGGGGACCAGCGAGGCTCTAGTTGTCCCAGGTTCGGGCGATGGCCAGGGGCTCGTAACGCTCGATGGTGGCGCCTACCGTGATCTTTCCTGCTACACCCTCCATATTTTTTACGTGAACGACGCGCGCGGAGCAGTGGACCGGCTCGGGGTTGCGCCCGGTGAGTTCGCGCGGGAGGGTGAAGTACATTTCGAGGGGGTCGCCGACGCGCAAACCTTCGAAAGAGGTGAAGCAAATTCCGCGCTCGGAGAAATTGATGCTTTCGCCGGCGATGGGCGCGAGAGAAAGGCCGGCGCCGCGAGCGCTGAAACTCTCGGCATCCGTGACGGGATCATCTGCGCCGGCGTGCGCAAGCTGTTCGACGGGCACGTGGAACTGGATCGGAATGGCACAGGCCTTGCGGGGCGTAAGGCGGCGTTCGTCGCTGCTCATGGGGTCTCCTGAGATGCCGGTCGAGTGCTGGTGATGAAATGCAAGCGGAAGGGGTGCGGCGAGAGTGGCATTGTGAGCGGGGCGAGTCAATGATTCTAATGTGGGGGTAATGTGCGTGGAAGAATGAAGCGGGCATCGAAGAGAAAATGTTATGTGCCATAATGCACCGCGGAGTGAACCATGACGGCACAGACACGGAGTACCCAGACAACGGCGACGGAGGCGAGAGCGACGCAGACCGCGGCGCCGGATATTGAGTTGATTCGCGCGGCGCTGCGGCGGATCGCGCCGCGAATTCATCGCACGCCAGTGATGACGTGCGAATCGCTCGATGAGATTGCGGGAGCGCGGATTTATTTCAAGTGCGAGAACCTGCAGAAGACCGGGGCGTTTAAAATTCGCGGAGCGGCGAATGCAGTGCTTTCGCTGAGCGACGAAGAAGCGAAGAACGGCGTGGCGGCGCCGTCTTCGGGAAATCATGCCGCGGCGCTGTCACTGGCGGCGCGGTGGCGCGGGATTCCGGCGTATATCGTGATGCCGGCGAATTCCTCGGAGGCGAAAAAACAGGCGGTGCGCGGCTACGGCGGGCAGATCACGGAGTGCGAGCCGACGGTGGCGGCGCGGGAAGCGACGGTGGGAGATGTGATGCGGCTGACGGGCGCGCACCTGGTACATCCTTATAACGATCCGCGAGTAATGGCGGGACAAGGCACGGCGGCGCTAGAGCTGCTGGAAGAAGTGCCGGACCTGGATGTGATTTTGACTCCGGTGAGCGGAGGAGGATTGCTGAGCGGGACAGCGATCGCGGCGAAGGGCATGCGTCCGCAAATCCAGGTGGTGGGCGGCGAGCCGGCGAATGCGGACGACGCGCGGCGTTCGATGGATGCGGGGAAAATCGAGGGAGCATCACCGGGTGCGGCGGAAACGATGGCGGATGGACTGCGAGCGGCGCTGTGCCCGCTGACATTTGGAGTGATCCGCGAGCTGGTGGATGAGATTTCGCTGGTGACGGAAGCGGAGATTGTGGAGGCGATGCGGCTGCTGTGGGAGCGCGGAAAAATGGTGGTGGAGGCGTCGGGCGCGGTGGCGGCGGCTCCGGTGTTGAATCGGCGAATTGGGGCGGAGGGGAAGAAGGTGGGCGTGATATTGTCTGGCGGGAATGTGGATTTGCGAAGACTGCCGTTTTGAGATTGACATAAATTAGATGGGCTCCAGGAAATCCAGATAGGTTTGACAACCCAAGGAGAAATTGCGATGGCGCTACGCGCGATATTTTGTTCATTGCTGATGGCTACGCAGTTGCTTTTGCCGCTGCAGGGCATGGGGCAGGAAACTACAGGCGCCACACCAGCGGCAGAAGATACGACTGCGACGAACGCGACGGAGAAAATATTTTTGGGTTACAGCGCGGAGAGTTCGGGCGCGGAGAACGGCGTAGAGGCGAAATATCGTGGCGAGATCATCACGGACAATATTCGAGAGAATATGCGGCGCTTGAGCGCGCGGCCGCACCATGTGGGGTCGCCCTACGACAAGGATAACGCCGAGTGGATACTGGCGCGGTTCAAGGAGTGGGGATTCGACGCGCACATCGAGACATTCGAGGTACTGTTTCCGACACCGAAGGAGCGGGTGGTGGAATTGCTGAAGCCGACGCAATTCCGGGCGAAATTGCAGGAACCGGCGATCGCCATCGATCCGACGACGAGCCAGACGGCGGAGCAGCTGCCGACTTACAACGCCTATTCGGCGGATGG
>JBAVQT010000130.1:0-3301 GCA_049694295.1 Candidatus Acidiferrales bacterium | reverse complement strand
GACATCGGGGATTTGAACCAGCGCGGCGGCGATCGCGAGGCGCTTGCGCCAACCGCCGGAAAGAGTGGCGGCGTCGGCTTCGAGATCGGTGAAGCCGGCGCGGCCGAGAATTTCGGCGATGCGCGAGAGGCGATCGCTTTCCGGAACTTTGGCGGAGTCGAGAGCCTCGGTGATGACGAAGCGAATTGTCTCGCCGGGAGCGAATTCGGAAATTTGGCGGACCAGACTGAGGCGCGTGCCTTTGCGGATGGCCGCGTCACCGGTGTCGGGCCGGACGACGCCATTGAGAATATCGAGCAGTGTGGATTTGCCGGAGCCGTTGGGACCGATGATACCGACGCGGTCGCCTTCGGAGACGTTGAAGGAGATGTCCTGAAAAAGTGGAGCGGAACCGAATCGCTTGGAAAGACCGTTGGCGCTGATGATGGGCGGCAAGTGGCTGGGTGTGCTCCTGTGTGGGGTGCGGGACAAGGATAGCAGGTGGCGCTCGGCGATGCGAAGGGCTGCGAGAGACCCGGGTGGGGGTGGTGGGACGGGGAATATGGGGGATGCGGCGGCGCACGGACCTGCTGAAATAGGGGGTAGTGTTTCCGCGATTAGAGAGGGTCGGTGATGATTGTTTTCAATGGGATAGAGCGGGGTTCTAATTTTCCATACCGCGATTAGAATGGGGTGTTTCGCTGGGGGTTCCGCCTCTTTTGGGGAGGGATTGCAGCGGAAATTTGAGATTTTGGAGACATTTTGCGAGGGGCTCGCGGGAACGCGGGTCGGCGTGGACTGCGAGAGGCGCTCGATAGAAACGCGGCCGGCACGCAGACTAACCTTTGAAGCCAGGGAGTTACGGCGATCCCCAATTCTGAACGACGTGATTGGAAATCTGCCCTGGGCGTTTGACCGCGGCGTGCTCATTTGCGCTCGATTCATCGTCCTTTCCTTCGTCTCCTCGCGCCGGCACTCCCCACAGTCCGGGCAGACGCATCCAGACGCGATGCGCCAGTGTGAATTTAGCGCAGCGACGGAAAAATGCAAGAAGATTTATGCCCGCGAAATTTTCGGATGCAGGGAGGCAAATTGTGCCAGGTGTAAAAGAAGGAGGAGGAAGTGCTGCGCCCAAGGGGACGATTTCCGAACTTTTCTCAACGATTTCGCGGCGTGTTTTCTGCAGACTAAATTGCCTGCTGGATTGAACCTGTAACCTAATTGGATTTTTGGGGGATTTGTCTCCACACACGTCCCACCGCCCCACCCAAGTCTTGACTACACGTGAAATACGTGCTACACGTACGGTACGTGTAAGGGAGGGAATCATGGCGAGTGCCAAGAGAAACGAGAAGCAAAATGTGACGATCAGTCTTGACCGAAAAGCCATTCAGAAGGCCAAGATCCTCGCCGCT
Organism: Candidatus Acidiferrales bacterium; assembly: GCA_049694295.1. Taxonomy (GTDB): domain Bacteria; phylum Acidobacteriota; class Terriglobia; order Acidiferrales; family UBA7541; genus Palsa-295. The sequence goes on along the minus strand of JBAVQT010000130.1, from coordinate 1,907 downwards.
CGGCGTTCAACTTCCATCAGCGGCCTACTAGCTCATCAAATTGAGATACTCGTAGGCGAGGAAGAAGCCTACGAACGGGCCGAGCGGCAGGCAATGACCTTGCTCGACCAGGGCTTTCACCTGGGCGGTGTAATTCGAGTCGGCCGAGACGAACTCCATGAGCGGTAAGACGTTCATCGATACGAATGTCTTGATCTATGCGCATGACGCAGACGCAGGTGCGAAGCACCAAATTGCAAAAACGGTTCTCCGTGACCTCTGGAGCGAACGAACGGGCGTTCTTAGCGTGCAGGTGCTCCAGGAATTCTATGTCAACGTCACGCGAAAGATCTCTTCTCCCTTGTCAAAGGATTTGGCTCGCCTGGTGGTGAGCAGCTATGCAATCTGGTGCACGGAAACCACTCCAATAGAAATTGCCTCGGCATTTCGGATCGAGGACGAATCGCGAATCGGTTTCTGGGATGCCCTGATTGTTTCCTCGGCCTCAAAAAACGGCGCGACTCGGATTCTCTCGGACGATTTAAACGCTGGGCAAATGATTGCTGGCATTCTGATCGAAAATCCCTTTGTCGGTATCCAGTGAAGTGTCGAGAGAACAAGTAACAGCGCGCCGAATCCCATGGCGTGGACCAGCGTCCAGAAACTCCGCATCGTAGTTTCCATGGGCCCGTCTCTCGGTGCGAATCGGCAATCGAACTTCGGCCCGCTGCAACTGGCTGAAACGTGCGCTACTGAGACTGGCTCAACGCCATGGCGTCTGCCGCGCTTTCCGCGCCTGAATCTTTGTGCTTCCCCCAAGTGGCGTAGAGGCCGAGATAGGCGTAGGTCTCGCTGAAACCGGCGACGGAGTGTCCATAGGCGAAAAGCAACTGAAGGCCATCGCGCTTGAAGTGGTAATAGCCGCCTGCATCAATCAGAGTGGAACTTCGAATTTGCGGAGTTGCGAGGCCTTCGGCGCCGTGCGAGAAAATCTCGGCGGACAACTCGAGTCGTTTGTTGATTACTCGCTTCACGAGGAATCCGCCATAAGCATAATTGTTATATTGAATTTGCGGCACAACCGCGTATCCCGCGCCGCCCACAAGGCTCCAAGGACCAAATTCTTTTTCTACCCAGAGGGGCAACTTGTACCAAACGCGGCCCACGCCCAAACCTTTCGAATAATTGCCGGTGGGAATTTCAAACATGGGAAAGATACCGATTTGCGGGCAGCGCGCCGTTTGTTTTAGGAAGCCGTATTTCACGCCCAGTTCCATGTCCGTGAGACCGTAAGCGCTGGGCCCGACTCCAGCCGGAAAATATAACGAATTGTTGGAGGGCATGATACCGGCCAGAGGCAGAATCGCGTGCAGTTGGATATTGGGGATGGCGCCCCAATTAAACTCGAATGCCGGGCCGAGTGGATCAGTTTCCACGGGGGTGCGAGCCAACGATCCGAAGATGTAGGCTTCGTAATTCCCATAGGGCACCGGGGTGGGGTCGTCCGTTTGAAATGGAGGTCCGGCCTGGGCGCGCGCGCTGGGCGCGAACGCGAAAAGAAAAAGAAGAACTGTCAGCGTTGCGTAAATACTGGCGGGGCGTATGGACATTCGTGCGTTCCGGTAAGCACCGGGCATGGCGTAAGAATAATCCATTCGGCGAAACGCGGCGTACGAATATCAGGCGGACACAAGTTTCGGTGCTCTCACGATGCGCGTTGTGCTGCCGGTGTAGTGGCGGTCCGTTATGGAATTTTGCGGGACGTAAACGAAGCAACGGGAAGTGGTGCGCCCGGGGTGATTCGAACACCCGACCTTTTGGTTCGTAGCCAAACGCTCTATCCAGCTGAGCTACGGGCGCACATTGCAGGAAGCAACTAAGACAGAATAACCGATGTCGGGCGTCGGGGCAACCGCGAACAGCAGATC
>JBAVQT010000129.1:0-2225 GCA_049694295.1 Candidatus Acidiferrales bacterium | reverse complement strand
GGTGATGTCCGTCACGTTAGGCGTGAGTTTTGAAATCACCGGCGTGCTAGCCTTCTCCTTCGCCCACGCCGTGATCATTTCCGTGTATTCGGGCACCTGCCCCACGGCTGCGCCCATTCCGCGCTCGCTCATGCCGTGCGGGCATCCGAAATTCAGCTCCAGAGCGTCGGAGCCCGCGTCTTCCGCGCGCCGCACCATGTCGTGCCACACCTCCCGCTTGGATTCCACCATCAGCGACGCGATCACCAGTTGCTTGGGATAGCGCTTCTTCACTTCGGCAATCTCGCGAAGGTTCACTTCGATCGGCCGGTCGCTGATCAGCTCGATATTGTTGAAGCCCATCATTTTCGCGCCGTTGTAATCGATCGCGCCGTAGCGCGACGATGTGTTCTGGATCGGCTCGCCGATCGTTTTCCACACCGCGCCGCCCCAGCCGGCGTCGAACGCGCGCATCACCTGGTCGCCCGTATTGGTCGGCGGCCCCGACGCCAGCCAAAAAGGATTGGGCGACTCGATCCCGCAGAATTTAACTCTCAGGTCCGCCATGCGTCACCTCGTTTGTCGGCTTACGACTGCGAAATTCCCCGCTACAATGTTAAGAATCCTGCGGCGCCGTCCCCGAACCGGCTTCCGGACTAGGCTCCCGCCACGCTTGCAAACCGCGCCACGCCAGCCACGCAACGATAGCCAGCATGCCGATCCATCCGATTGCGCGAACCGTCGCGGCGATCTGTGTGTCGTGATCGAGCACGCCAAGATGTCCGAACAAGTAATTCCAGTCGTGGATCACGTCATCGCCGCCTCCCACCGAAAGCAGCGGCAGTTCCTGCGCGCGCGCGTCGGCCATATACACCGAGATGGGCAGAAACTGCTCGAAGAAAATGAATCCGCAGAACGCCGTTCCCTGCGGTTGGCGGCGCAGCACAAAATAGGCCGCCAGCGCGGCCGGCACGAAGAGCTGCAAGAATGTCCCGCCCGCCACGGAAATAAATTCGCCGAAAAATCGAAATAGCAGATGCCCGCCCTCGTGAATTGGGATGAGCACCAGATCGAGCATCAGCAGAAAACCGGTCCCGCGCGCCAGCTGATACAGAAAAAGCAAATAGAACGCCAGCCACGCGAATATCGGCACGCGCCCGACAGGCTCCCAGTCTTCCTCGAGCGATTCGAGAAACGGAAGACGCTCGGTCCACGTATCTGGCAATCGCACGGCGATCAGCCGTTTCCGCGCGGCGCGCCTGGCCTGCCGCCGAGCGACGCATCAATCCACGCATTCATGGCGCGGGCCGCACTCTTGCCTTCGGCCACCGCATCCACCACTTCCTTGCCGCCATTCACGCAATCGCCGGCCGCAAAATACTTCAAATTGCCGGTCTGATGATTGGTGTTCGCAGCGATCGTCCCGTTGGTCCGCAATTCCACGCCGGCCACCTCGCGAAAAATCGCGGTCGTCGGCTGTTGCCCGATCGCGCCAATCACCATGTCCACGGAAATCGTGAACTCGCTGCCCGGTATTGCAACGAGCTTGGGCTTTGCTCCCGCCGCGGCCGGCTCGAACCGCGTGCGCGCGCATTCGATAGCGGAGACGCGGCTCGCTTCGCCCAGAATTCTCACCGGCTGGGTGAACCAGTGAAACGACACGCCATCGAGTTTCGCCAGATCGTATTCGTACCGGAATGCCGGCATATCCTGTTCGCCGCGCCGATAGATCAAGTGCACCATCTCTGCGCCGAGCCTCCGAGCCGCTGTGACCACGTCAATTGCGGTGTTGCCCGCGCCGATGCAAGCCACGCGCCTGCCGATCTCTACGTCCGCAAAACAGCGCGTCTTGGTCTCCTCGATGAATTCGATCGCTCCATGCACTCCGGCGAGTTCTTCGCCGGGCAAACTCAAATCCCACGTCTCGCCCAGGCCCACGCCAATGAAAACAGCGTCGAAATCCTTTTCGAGCTGCGCAAACGTCACCCCGCGTCCCACTTCCTCTCGCTGCCGGAATTCCACGCCCAGGCCTCGAATCATTTCGATCTCGCGCAGCGAGTCCGCGGCGCGCAATTTGTATGCGGCGATTCCGTAGGTATTGAGTCCGCCCGGCGATTCATTGCGATCGAAAATCGTCACGCGATAGCCCAACTGTGCGAGCTCGGCGGCGCAAGCGAGCGAAGCAGGTCCCCCGCCGACGCAAGCCACGCGTCGGTCATTCGGCGCTCCCGCATGAAAGAGCTGAA
>JBAVQT010000128.1:0-13534 GCA_049694295.1 Candidatus Acidiferrales bacterium | reverse complement strand
TTCACTGGTTCGCTTCTCGAGTGGATCGAGCGCGCCCATCCCGAATATCTCGACCTCCTGCGGGAGCTTTCCTTGCGCGGCCAGGTCGAACTCGTCGGCGGCGGATACTACGAACCGATCCTGATTTCGATTCCGCTGGAAGACCGCATCGAGCAGATCCATCGTCTGGCTGGCTACCTCGAGCATCGTTTCGGCTCGCGTCCGCGCGGCGCATGGCTTGCCGAGCGCGTTTGGGAACCGCAGCTGCCCTCGTCTCTCGCTCCTGCCGGTGTGGAATACACTCTGGTGGACGATAATCATTTCTTGGGCGCGGGTTTCGATCGCAGTCAGCTCTTCGGCCACTATCTCTGTGAAGATCAAGGCTCCGTGGTGCGCGTTCTTCCCGGATCGAAGGAACTGCGTTACCTGATGCCTTTCCGCGACGTTAACGACGTGGTCGATTTTCTTCGGCGATCCGCCTCCGAACATCCCGCGGGCTTCGTCTCCATGGGCGATGATCTCGAAAAGTTTGGCCTCTGGCCCGGCACGTTTGATCTTTGCTACACCCACGGCTGGCTCGAAAATCTTTTCGCCGCATTCGAGCAAAATTCCGATTGGCTCGAGTTGGCCACTCCCGCCGAGGCCATCTCCTCCCACGTTTCGCTCGGCCGCGCCGATCTGCCCGCCGCTTCCTATCAGGAAATGATGGAGTGGTCGCTGCCCACCCCAGCGCGGGCCCGTTATCATTCGCTGGCCGGCGAGTTTTCATCGTCGCGCCCGGACGACATGCCTTTTCTCCGCGGGGGCATCTGGCGCAGCTTCTTCACCAAATACCCCGAATCGAATCTCCTCCACAAAAAGATGCTCCACGTTTCCGAAAAAGTCCGCCGCCTGTGGCGCATTCGCTCCAACGACCCGCAATTTGTCTCCGCCCGCGACGAGTCCTCTACCCATCTCTTGCGCGGACAGTGCAACGATCCCTACTGGCACGGCGTCTTCGGCGGCCTTTACACTCCGCATCTTCGCACCGCGCTATGGCAATCTCTGATTCGCGCCGAATCCCTCGCCGATGCTCTGCTTCATCGCGACCCCGTCTATTCCAATTCTCTCTCCCTCGATTTCGACGCCGACGGCCGCGAGGAAATTTATTTCACCTCGGATCGTTACGCGGCGCTGCTCAAGCCTGATGATGGCGGCACTTTCTGCTTCGTGGAATGCCGGTCCACAAACACAAACTTGATCAATTCAATCGCGCGCCGGCCCGAAGCCTATCATGCGCGTCTCAAGACCCTCGATAACCAGAATCGCCCCGGCGTGATTTCCATCCACGATCAGACGCGTACCAAGGAAGAGGGCCTGGAACGCTGGCTGCAATACGACCGCTGGCCGCGGCACTCGTTTCGGCTGTTGCTCTTCGGTCGCGACAAAACGCAGTCGGACGCGGCCACCGCGCGCCTCGATGAAGACGCTGCGCTCGCAGGCGGGTCTTATCGCGTCACCAAGCTCTCGCCTGCCGCCGTCTCGCTCGCCTCGCAGGACTCCGCCGATTGGCCCGCCGAAAAGCGCTTCTCGTTTGCCAGTGCGCCGCGCGGATTCGACGTTTCCTGCGACGTATCGGTGCGGCGAGTTCCCGAGGGCTTCGCTTCCGTCTACGTCGCGCTCGAAGTCATCGTCAATTTCCTCGCGCCGTCGGCGCCCGACCGCTATTTCGAGTCCTCCGGCCAGCGCTTCCCGTTGCGCTCGGCGGTCACCCTGCCCGCTTCGGAGCTGCGCGTGGTCGACGAATGGCAAAAACTCGCCGTCACTCTCGCCGCTCCCGATGCCAAAGAATTTTGGCTCGCGCCGATCGAGACGGTCTCCGAATCCGAAGATGGCTTCGAGCGCATCTATCAAGGTTCCCAAATTCTCGCGGTCTGGCCCGTCGAGCTGGCCTCCGGCGCCCAGTGGGACGGCCATCTCAGACTGAGTGTCGCGCCGTTGCCATGATTCACGGAAAAGTTTTCCCAGTTCGCGCACGCCTCATCCATCGGGTTGCGCCGCCGCCCGCGGCTTTGCTACAGTTCCATCGTCTGGAGGAATCGCATGCCTGTTTCGCAGGAATTGCTCGATATTCTGGTTTGCCCGCTCGATAAGTCGCCCGTGAAACTCACGCCCGATGGGCAGGGACTCAAATGCCCGGCGTGCCACCGCGTCTATCCGATTCGCAGCGATATCCCCGTCATGTTGGCCGACGAAGCTCGCGTCGAAGCCGAATAAAGCAGCAGAGTAAAAAATCAGGCGTCCGTCGTGTCCACGTTTTGCGGGAATTAAAATGGCGGGAAACTGATGGATTTGCCGCTGTACTGCACCCACAGCTTCACTTCCTTGGTCTTCGATTGTTTCGCGCCATCATTCTCATCCGGAAATGGCGCGTAAGGGCTCAGCAGCACCGTCACCACCGCCGCCGATCCGTGCTTCAGCGAGTCCTCCGCTCCCTTGATCGCATAGCTTTTCACCGGGCCGTAGTACCCGTGCTCGCCCCAATCGTCCTGAAAATCCTTGAATGAGTATGATTCGGCGGGCTGCCAAATTCGATACGCTTGCTCCAGATTTCCGGCCACCACGGCGTCCATGAAGTGATGTACCACCACTTTTTCCGGATGGAATCGCAGCACCCACCATCCGGTGATCCCCGCGACGATCGCCACCGCCAGCACCGAGATCAAATAGCGGCGCATTTTCGAAGGGCGCGGTTGTTCTGTCGAATCAAAAAGTGACACGAAGTCTCCTTGGGTCCGGCCTAGATCTGGCGCTTGAACAGCGCCATGCTGCCCGCGATCATCACGCCGGCGAATCCCGATAAAATTAGCACGTCTTTGTAAATTCCTCCAATCCCGGTCCCTTTTAGCGTCAAGTTCTGCAGCGCATGCACCGTGTAACTGAAGGGATCCACGTAAGCGATCCACCGCAGCCAGACCGGAAATCCCTGAACCGGATAGACCGCTCCCGACGGAAAGAAGAGCAGCGTATTCAACACGCCAAAAATCGCCCGCGGCACCAGCGGATCATCCACGCGCACCATCACCAGAAACATGAAGCTGATCATGGCGATCGATGCGACCAGCACCACCAGCGCCATGTATAGCAGGCGAATCGGATTGAATAGATCGGGGATTCCCGCGATCATTCCGCCCACAAAAATCAGGGCCATTCCCGCCATCAGCCCTTTCAATGCGCCCGCTCCGATCAGCCCCATCACCAGTTCGCCTTTTGTGATCGGCGTCACCAGATAGCCTTCGTGCAGTCCGCGCGCTTTGTCATCGATAAATGTGATTCCGCCGCCGATCATGGCCACAATGAAGATCGACATCGCGGTAGACCCGGCTAGCAGGAATTTCACGTATTCGATGTAGGGGTACACTTCAACCGTGTTCAGCTCTACCTGCTCGTCGAGCCGCGGCTGCACGGTGGCAGTGTTGAGATTGTCCACCATCTGCTGCACGCGCGCCTGAATCGAGTTGGCCAGAAATTGGTCGGTGTTATCCTCCGTGAAAACCAGCCTCGGTCGATCGTGCTCGTAAAAACGCCGCGAAAAATCCATGGGAATTTCCACCACGCCGTCCACGTATCCCGCTCCGAGATCCGCTAGCGCCTGTGCCGAGGAACCGTAATGCACCACGCTGAAGGTCTGCGGCCCGGTCTCGATTCCCGCGAACATTTCTTGCACCCGCCGCGACATCGTGGTGTTGTCGTGATCCACCACCGCTAGTCTCGCCCCGTGGATCACGCCGCCAAACGCGTATCCCAGCACTACCAGTTGCACCAGCGGAAACACCATCGAGGCCATCATCAGCGCGGGGCTGCGGAAAAATTTCCTCATGTCGCGCTCCATCAGCGCCCAGATGCGATAAAAACTCATGGCCGATACTCCTCCATCCCCGAAGCCCCGCTCTCAGCCGCGTTAGCGATACAAATGGCTGATGTCATGGTGGCCCCCTTGCGCTACGTCGCGAAGTTCGCTTCCGGTGTAGTGCAGGAACACGTCATCGAGCGTGGTGCTTTGCACCGAAACTTTTCTCACCGTCACGCCGCGCGCTCGCGATAAATCCATCAGCGCGGCCACGGTCGTTGGCCCGTCGTGCGACGCGATGTGCACCACCCCGTCGCGCTCGCTCACCCCCGCGGATTTCGCCAGTCCTTCCAGCTGTCGGTCCCAATCGGCAGGTGCGCCGATGAACTCGGCGTCCACCGTATCCGTTCCCGGCACGCTGTCCTTCAATCGGGTCGGCGTGTCCAGCGCCGCCAGCTTGCCGTGGTCCACGATGGCGATGCGATCGCAGAGTTTGTCGGCTTCGTCCATGTAATGCGTGGTCAGCAGAATCGTCAGTTGGCTTTTCTCGCGCAGCGTGCGAATCATCTCCCACACGTTCGAGCGCGACACCGGATCGAGCCCCGTGGTCGGCTCATCCAAAAATAGGATTTTCGGCGAATGGATCAGCCCGCGCGCGATCTCCAGCCGTCGCCGCATCCCGCCCGAAAACGTGCGTACCAGCGCGTTGCGGAATTTTGTCAGGTCCACCGATTCCAGCAGATCGCCGATCAGTCTGTCGCGCGTCGCCGAAGCCACCCCGTAGAGCTTCGCGTGAACCAGCATATTTTCCTGCGCTGTCAATTCGGGATCCGACGTGAACGCCTGCGGAATCACGCCGATCGCGTGTCGCACTCCGTTCGGATCGCGCACGATGTCGTGCCCGGCCACCAGCGCCTGGCCGGAGGTCGGCGGAGTCAGCGTGGTCAGCATGCGAATCAGCGTGGTTTTCCCCGCGCCATTCGGGCCCAGCAAGCCAAATATTTCGCGATCCTCCACGTGGAAGCTGATGTCGTTCACCGCGATTAGCTCGCCGAATCGCTTCACGATGTGCCGCACCTCGATCGCGTGCGTTCCTGCGCTATCTCCGTTTTTCTCGCCGATCGCTGTCGCCGTCATGGCTTTTTTCCCGTTGCGCTCGCCAAGAATCGCGCCGGCCAGCTCTTGTGCGCCGGAGGCGGCAGCAGCACGGTTGCGGTCATGCCCGTGAAGAGCCGTCCGTCGTCGTTTGGCAGCGCCACTTTGATCGCGAACGTCTTGATGTCCCTCTTCGTGCGGCTCACGTCGCGCTGCGTTGCGAAATCATTCTCCACGCCCTTGAAAAACACCGGGCCCTCGAGAACGTCGCCCGAAGGCAACCGCACCTTCAGCTTCTGCCCGAAGCTCACCGAATCGATGTAGGTTTCTTCCACGTCCGCGCGCACCCACAGATGATTCACGTCCACGATCACCACGATCGGCGTGCCCTGCTGCACCACCTCGCCTTGCAGCGCCACGCGCACCGACACGATTCCGTCCGTCGGCGAATAGATTTTCGTGTAGCCCAGCTGCGTCGCCGTCTCTGCCGCCACCGCGCGTGCCTGCTCGAGCTGTGCGATCGTCGTGGTCACCTCGCTCTGCCGCACATCCACCTGCTTGCGGTTGGCCTGGGCCACGGCCAGCGCGGCCGTCTGCGCCTTCACCGAATCCTCCAGCGATTTCACGTTCGCCTGCGACGCTCGCAGCGTTGCTTCCGCATGATCGCGGTCCTGCGCCGATTCAACTCCGGCTTGAAAAAGCTTTAGCATGCGGTCGTTATCAGTCTCGTCTCGCCATAGTTGCGCTTGTGCCTGATCGAGCTGCGCCCGCGTTGAAGTCAGCATGGCCCCGGCCTGATCCCGCGACGCAATGGTCTGGTCATCGGTAAGCGAATAGTTGTGCCGCGATTCTTTCACTTGCGATTGCAGACTTGCCACATTGGCCTGCGCGGCTGCCAGGCTGGCTTCCAGCTCCGTCGGATCGAGCTCGGCGATCAGATCGCCTTTCTTGACTTTCGATCCTTCGTCCACCGTCAGCTTGATCATCCGTCCGGTGATTTGCGGACTGATGATCGTCTCGTTCCCGTCCACCACCCCGATCAGTTGAATGTCGCGTCCAAACGGCATGGTCGTCACGTACACGATCGACGCGATCACCACAATCACGCCCAAAAAGACGACAAACTTTTTCGCATTCATCGAGCCCTCGCTCTACCCCGTCGCAATCCATGATTTAGGAAATCCAGCAGCGCCCGGCGCCGCTGTTCCAGCGCTCCCGGCTCCAGCAGGTCGCGTCTCGCAACCTTGCTGAGGATGGGCGCCGCCGCGAAATACGACATCGTCATCCCCAGAATCGAAAACACCGTGTGGTCCGGATCCACGCGGCGGAATTCTCCAGAGGCGATGCCGTCCTCGATGGTTCTCACCATCACCTTGTGAAATGGACGCAGGAATTGCCGGACCACCCAAGTCACATTCTTTGTCGCTCCCATCGCTTCCCGCTGCACCAGCCGCGGATAATTCCGGTGCTCCCCCAGAAAATCGAAATAGCCGCTCACCAGCGACTCCAGACGCTGGCCCGCCGTTCCCGCTCTCCTTGCTTGGAACACGCCTTTCCGCAATTCCCGGAACAAATTCTCAAGCACCGCGCGATGTAGCTGGCGTTTATTCCCGAAGTAGTAGTAAAGCATCGCCTTGTTCGCGTGCGCAGCCGTGGCGATTTCTTCCGTTCGTGCGCCTGCGATTCCGCGCGCCGCAAAATGGTCTTCCGCCGCGGCCAGAATGCGTCGGGCCGTTGCCGGATTCTCAACTTTCTTACGTCCGCGCCGCATGATTTGTTACTCCGCCCGCTGTTCTGCTAATCGCTCGCGAACCGGTTGCCTAACGAGCTCTTTCGGGCCCGTGCCCCGGCGGTCGCGCCATGGCTCTGACAGTTCCTTCCACCAGCGCCGCCGGATGGTCCCGGCCGCACGCGACCTATTTCTTTAACCATTTGGTTAGTTTAATGTGGCGGCCCACACTGTGTCAAACCCATGCGCAGGCGCATAGTATCGAGTAAGCGTGCAGGCCAAATCGCCATCTGAGATTGGGTGGGAGCCATTGCGGAGGGGAAAGTTCCTGCGGCTAGGCGTCGAGCGCCCCGCCGGAGCCCGCAGGCAGCTCGATGGAATACTTCGTGCGCGCCTTTTCCGCATGTAGCTCGAGGGCCAGTTCGATTAGCCGATCGATCAGCTTCGTGTAAGGCAGTCCGCTGGCTTCCCACATCTTCGGATACATGCTGATCGACGTAAATCCGGGAATGGTGTTCAGCTCGTTGATGTAGATCTTGCTGTTACGCTTATCGAGAAAGAAGTCGCACCGCGCCATTCCCGTGCCGTCAATCGCGCGAAACGCGCGTACCGCATAATCCTGCAGCACGGTTGCCTGTTTTTTCGTCAGCTTCGCCGGAATTTCCAGGCGCGTCCCGGTTTCCAGATATTTCGCCGTGTAATCGTAAAACTCCCGGTGCGGCACCACTTCCCCTGGCACCGATGCCCGCACATCGTCGTTCCCCAGCACGGAAACCTCGATCTCCCGCGCGCTCACGCAGCGCTCCACAATAATTTTCAGCGCAAACTCCGCCGCCAGATCAATTGCACCTTGTAGCTGATGCGCGGCATTCACCCGCGTCATTCCCAACGACGATCCCAGAGTCGCCGGCTTCACGAACACCGGAAACTTGAACTTCTTCTTGATCGCCGCGATCACTTTGGCCCGCTCCCGCTCCCAATCTCCTCGCCGCACAGCGAGAAACGGCACGATCGGCAATCCAGCCTGTTCGAACAGCCGCTTTTGCACATCCTTGTCCATGCCCACCGCGGACGCCAGCACCCCCGCTCCCACATAGGGCAGCCCCGCCAGATCGAGCAATCCCTGCACCGTGCCGTCTTCGCCAAACGTTCCGTGCAGCACCGGAAACATCACGTCCACCGCCACACTCGGCTGCCCCGTCGAAGATCCCAGTGGCACCAGCGCCGCCGCGCTCGGATCGGGAGGCAGCACCACGCGATCGCCCGACTTCAACACGTCCGGCAGCAAACGATAGGCGCCCGTTCCCACCAGCCACCGGCCGTCTTTCGCGATTCCTATCGGCACCGCTTCGTATTTTTCCGGGTCCAACGCCCGAATCACCGAGGCCGCCGATGCCAGTGACACTTCATGTTCGCCCGAGCGGCCGCCGAATAAAATTCCGACGCGCAGCCGTTTCTTCGCGTTCATCGCGCCATCATCCTCTGCCTCACAGAATTTTCTTACCCAGTCCGGAAAGCACCAGCTCCACGCCCAGCATCGCCGTGGTGTTGTGCACGTCAATCACCGGATTGATTTCCACCAATTCAAACGACGCCATGCTCTTGCTGTCCGCGATCATTTCCAGCGCCAGGTGCGCCTCGCGATATGTAACTCCGCCGCGCACCGGCGTGCCCACCCCCGGCGCATCCGAGGGATCCACGAAATCCATATCCAGGCTGACGCAAACTCCCGCCGTGTCGTCTCCCGCAAACTTCAGCGCTTCGGCCATTACCTCGCGCATCCCGCGTTCGTCAATTTCGCGCATCGTGAAAATGTGTACGCCCGAATCCTTCACCAGTCGCCGCTCCTTCGAGTCCAGTTCGCGGATTCCCACCAGCACCACATTTCGCGGTTCGATCATCGGCTTCACGCCCGCCAGCGTCGTCAATTCGTCCGGCCCGTAACCCATGATCGAGGCCAGCGGCATTCCGTGCACGTTTCCCGATGGCGATGATTCCGGCGTATTCATGTCGCCGTGCGCGTCCAGCCAGATCATCCCGATCCGCTTGCCCTTCTTGTGAAAATGCGCGGCCGATCCCGCCGCGGTGCCCACGGCGATCGAATGATCTCCACCGAGCACGAGCGGAACCATGTCTTCGTCCAGCGTTTTCGTAACCACTTCCGCCAGGCCTTTGCACGCTTCCGCGATTTCATCGAGATATTTCGCGCTCTTGTCGCCGTAGTGCTGCTCTTCCGGCTGGCGCACGCTCACGTTCCCGATGTCTTCCACTTGCCGCCCCAGTTGCTTGAGCCGCGTTTGCAGGCCCGCCACGCGCAGCGCGGAGGGTCCCATATCCACGCCCCGGCGGCTCGCTCCCAGGTCCATCGGCACACCGATAATTCTGATTTTCTCTGCCATTTTGCCTTCCGTTTGCCGGTTCCTGATCGCCCGAACCTGACCGCCCGATCGCGGGTTGCCCGGAACGCCCGTGACGAAGGAGGGAAATCTAAGGATAAACTCGATACAGCATGCGCGGGAAGGGAATCACTTCCCGGATGTGCTCTGTCCCGCAAATCCACGCCACCGTGCGCTCCAGCCCCAGTCCAAATCCCGCGTGCGGCACGCTTCCATAGCGCCGCAGGTCCAGATACCACTGAAACGATTCCTCCGGCAGCCCGTGCTCGCGAATTCGCCGCACCAGTGTTTCGTAGTTCGATTGCCGCTCGCCGCCCCCGATGATTTCGCCGTATCCCTCGGGCGCGATCATGTCGAAGCTCAGCGAAAGCTCGGGTCGTTCGGCATCCGTCGCCATGTAAAACGCTTTCATGGCTGTCGGGTAGCGGTGAATGATCACCGGCTTCTCGAACTCCTTCGAAATGATGGTCTCTTCGTCGCCTCCGAAGTCGTCACCCCACTTCGCCGGATTTCCCGCTTTCTGTAGCAGCGCAATCGCGTCGTCGTAGCTGATCCGCGGAAAGGGCGGTGTGATTTTGTCGAGCTTGGCTGGGTCGCGCTGCAGCGCGGCAAGTTCGCGCCCGCGATTTTTCACCACGGATTGCACCACCGCGCTCACCAGTCCCTCGCCCAACTGGATCATGTCTTCCAGGTGCGCGTAGGCCGCCTCGGGTTCGAGCATCCAGAATTCCGTAAGGTGCCGTCGTGTCTTCGATTTCTCCGCGCGAAACGTGGGCCCGAATGAGTACACCTTGCCCAGCGCCGCCGCCGTCGCCTCCACGTATAGTTGCCCCGATTGCGTCAGGTAGGCTTTCTGGTCGTCGATGTAATCCACTTCGAAAAGCGTGGTCGTCCCTTCGCAAGCCGCCGGCGTGAAAATCGGAGTATCCGTCAGCGTGTAGCCCTGCGCGTCCATGTAATTCCGCGCCGCGCGCTCCGCCTCCGCGCGAATCCGCAGAATCGACGCCTGCCGCGGCGTGCGAATCCACAGGTGCCGCTGGTCCAGCAGAAAATCCACGCCGTGCTCTTTCAGCTGCACGGGATATGGGTCGGAATCCGCCACCCGCTGCACCACCTCGATCGCGCTCACGTGCATTTCGAATCCGCCGGGCGCCCGCGGCTCCGCTTGGATTTTCCCCGTCACCACCACGCTCGATTCCTGCGTCAACCCCTTCAGCGCCGCGAACGCCTCGGGTAGCTCCTTTAGCGAAACCACCCCCTGCATCACCCCGGTGCCGTCGCGAAAAATCGGGAACAGCAACTTTCCGGATTCGCGCAGGTTGTAAAGCCAGCCGCGAATGGTGGCCGTCTCGCCGGAGTGCGTGCCGGCGTCTTCGATGCTGATGATCGGAATGGATCCGGGCTGCTCGCTCATGTTCGTGTGCGATTCTTTCGTGGGTGAATTTGCGCGGCTACGATTTCGCGTTCCGCTTTCGCCGTGCTTCGATTTCTTTTTCGATTCGATCGAACATCTTTCGCATCTCGTCCAGCGGCGGCCTGCCCCCCGGCTGTTCTTTCACCTCCAGCACGATGGGCAGCGCCTCTGCCGTCGCCGCCAGCCCGTCCAGCGTCTCGTCCCAGTCGATCGTGCCCTCCCAGGGCATCAAGTGCTCGTCGCGCTCGCCATGATTGTCGTGCAGCTCGGCCATGGCAGCGCGTTCGCGCAGGATTTCGAATGCCGGCCCCACGCCGCCTTCGATGTGCGCGTGCCCCGCGTCGAAGCAGAATTTCAGGTCGTGCAGATGCGTTTCCTTCACGAACTGCACCAGAGACGCCGGCGCTCCCACTTCATCTGTCGTATTTTCCAGAGCAATCGTCACGCCGCGCGCCTTCGCAAACACCGTCAGATGTTCCAGCGAGCTGAATCCCGCATCCATTCTCCGCGGATCCGCGGTTTGCCGCCCCGATCCGAAATGCTGCACCAGATAGCGGAACGGAATCTGCTCCGCCACTTCCAGCGCGCGCTTCACCTCATCCATCGCGTCGATTCGCCGGATGCGCTCCAGATCGCAAATCGAAATTGGCACTCCGCTTTCGCGGCCCGGGGCGAAGTCGCGCTCCACCGGCGAATGCAGCGCAAACACCCCGATGCCATGCTCCGCCAGCAGCCCCGCCGCGCTTTTCACCGCCGGCTGCGAGCCGTATTCGAAATGCACCGGAGCGCAGTAGATCGCGATCTGCCGGAACTCAGCCTGCGCGATGTCGTTCAGCAACGGCGCCGAGAGCGGCTGCTTGGCGTACCGGTAGGTCGATAGGACGCGTTCCATGTAGGCCTCGAAGAAGAGAACCATTATGGTCGATGGAAACGCCACCCGCGTCAATACCCGGCGAGCGCGCCACTTTCCAGGGGTCTGCTGTCCTAAGAAAAGTTCGAAACCGGCAGGTACGTGAAAACCACGGTATGGCGTGCTGGGCGATCGATCTCGCGGTGGATGTTCGCCTCTACAATTTTGCTTCGAGCGCGATCATCACAATGGCCGTCAGCATTCCAGTGACCACGGCCAGCGCCAGCCAGCGAACCCCCCCGCTACCGCGCGTGCGCAGCGACCTCATGTGCGCGCCCAGGCTGTACGGTTGCGAGCTATCCCATTCTTCGCTCTCGCAGGGCAGGATGATACCGTCAATCGATACGAATTGTTGTTCTACGTCTTTTCGGCACACTTCGATGGGAGGGGCGGGCATGGCCGATGCTAACGCCGCCGCTTTCCCTCCCAACCCGCGAATTCCATGCCCGTCGGCGTAAGAGTAATTCCGCCGCGTCAGCCTGCGGACGTATCGCCCACGGTGAAGTACGTGCAATCCGGATGATGAAACGCCAGCGCGCTCACGCTCGCCTCCGGGTCCATCATCATTTCTTCCGTCAGATGCACGCCGATCTCTTCGGGCCGCAGCAGCAGCCAGAGCCCGGCTTGATCGTCCAAATTCGGGCACGCGGGATATCCGAAGCTGTAGCGCTTGCCGCGGTAACGCGAGGTAAAGCGTTCCGCCATGGTCATATTCGGCGGATCGGGGAATCCCCAGTCTTCCCGGATGCGGCGGTGCACCCATTCGGCGCAAGCTTCCGCGGTTTCCAGCGCCAGCGCCTGCAGTCCGTGCGAATAAAAATACCTGCCCGCGGCTTTCGCTTCTTCCGAACGATTGCGGATGCCTTCCCCCGCCGTCACCACAAATAGCGCCACGTGATCGCGCTTACCGTCACGCGCCGGCAAGACGTAATCGCTCAGGCAAAGCCGTTCTCCCGCCCGTTGCCGCTGGAAATGAAATGTGTGGGTCGGCGCGTCCGCGCTCGGAGCGAACAGCGCGATGGAATTCCCCCGCCGCTCGGCCTCGAAAAACTGCCATGTCGCTCCGATCTTCATGAACTTCGCCGCCTCGCGTTTCACCTCTTCCATTTCCTGAAACAGTTCGATGGCCCGCGCGTCCCGCTCGGCCAGTGCCTTCTCAAAATTTCCGCGGAATCCCAGATGACGTCCGAACACCATGTACGGATTCACGTAACTCCACACTTCGTTCAGGTCCGGCACGTTCCGCGCCTTGCGATCCAGATATGCCACTTCCGGAATCGGCAGGTCCGCATGCACTCGCGCCGCGCGCTCCTCGCTCGCCGGCGCTTGCGCTGGCGGCGCGCTCTCTTCCGGCTCGGCCACCGCCGTCGCCGTAAATGACGCGATGGTCCGCTCGCGCTTGGCCGGATCGCTCAGTTCGTTCATCAACCGCAGCCCGGTCATGGCGTCCTTCGCATAGCAGACCGCCGTCCCATACTGCGGCGCGATTTTCAGCTTCGTGAATTTTTCTGACAGCGCCGCGCCGCCCACCAGCAATGGAACGTGAATGCCCGCCTCGCGCAGATCCGCCGCCGTAATCACCATCTGCTGCGCGCTCTTCACCAGCAGCCCCGATAATCCAATCGCGTCCGGCCGATGCTCCTGGTGCGCCCGAATCAGCGCTTCCGGCGGCACTTTAATCCCCAGGTTCACCACGTCGTACCCGTTGTTCTTCAGAATTATTTCCACCAGGTTTTTCCCGATGTCGTGTACGTCTCCCTTCACCGTCGCCAGCAGCACCTTGGCCCGCTTCTCCGTGTCGGCCTTCTCCATGAATTGTTCCAGGTGTCCTACCGCCGCCTTCATCGCCTCGGCTGACTGCAGCACCTCCGCCACGATCAGTTCGTTGTTGTTGAAAAGCCGCCCCACCTCCGCCATCCCGGCCATCAGCGGTCCGTTGATGATGTCCAGTGGCGCGGCGCCCTCGGCCCGCCTTCTCTCCAGGTCCTCGATCAAGCCGTCCTTGGTTCCTTCGATAATGTAATTCGCCAGGCGTTGCTCGAGCGGCAAGTCGGCTGCCTGCTGCTTTTTCCGCGCGCCCGCCGCGCGAAAATGAGCGGAGACCGCCGCGATGTGAAACTGATTCACCGCCGCGCGTTGTTCCTTGGTCTGCTCGCGCCAATCCTGCGGCGCGCTTCGTAGC
>JBAVQT010000127.1:0-2856 GCA_049694295.1 Candidatus Acidiferrales bacterium | reverse complement strand
CACCAGGTCCGCTGCAGCTACCTCCACAGCGCCACCCGCAATCGTCAGCGTCACTCGCTCGCCATGGCTCTGATATCCAGTAATATGCAGTCGCGCGCCCGACCGCAGTACCGCATAATCCGCCCGCGCTGCGGGCGCCACCAGCAGGATAGCCGCCACCATCAGCGCGCCAGCCGCGCACCCCGCAATCCGAATCGCTTTAGTTGTGTCCGTTGCCGTTGCGAAAAATCTCAAATGTCCCTATCCGTTCGTCATCAGCTACTCGTCACTTGCCGCCGGTGACGAATTTCCGAATCGCGGCCGCCACTCCGCATTCATCGTTCCCCAGCGTAGTCTCCCAGCCCCGATTTTTCAATTCCGCGACGCCGTTTGCCATCACCACCGGGTGCCCTGCCCATTCCAGCATTTCCAGATCGTTGAAGTTATCTCCCATCGCCATCACTTCCTCGCGTTGAATTCCTCGACGGCGCGCCCACTCTTCCAGTGCCGCTGCTTTCGTCACGCCGCGCTGCAGCACGTCCACCATCGAAAGGTCGCGATCCTGATATTCGGTTAGGGATAGAGTGTACTCTGCCGCACCCGTCGCGTCCTCCTTCGCCGCTGCGATCCGTTCCAACGCCTGCTTCACATCTCGCATGGCTCGGCAGTGTCCAGTAAACATCACCTGCACCGGGTCTTCTCCATTCAGACAATTCTCCAGCGGCGTCATGGCCTCGATGAACTCCCGGTTCCGCTGCAAATATTTCCCGCGAAACGGATCGTCGAAATCGATTTTCTCCATCATCACCTGCGCGGCCCTCGGCCGGTCAAACACCACCGCCGCAAACTCCCGAAATTCCGCAGTGCTCTCCAGCACCCGTCGCGCCGCTGCTACCGGTAGCAATCGCCGCTGCACCGTTTCGCCATTTTTTGACTTGATCAGCGCGCCGTTACTCACGATCATCTGAATTTCCCGCGGCAGATCTTCCACCAGCGGTCTCGCGAAGTCATATCGTCGCCCGGTAACGATGGCGATCTCAATCCCGCGCGCCGCTGCCTCGGCCACCGCCCGCCGGTTCTCCTCCGGCAGGCGCGACGTCGTGTCCAGCAGCGTGCCGTCCATATCCAACGCGATCATCCGTATCGCCATCTTCTCATTCTAGCGCGCGCGCTCCATCTCGCCACTCCCACGCTCCCGCGCAAAAAAAGAAAAGGGCGAGCCACTTTGGCCCGCCCCTGCTTTCAGCGGAATCCCTGCGAATTCTAGCCGCCAACCATCTGCTATTTCGTTTTCGTCACAGCTCTCACAAACGCGAGCCCGTTCGGGGTTCCCAATCCGGTGACGTTGTCCCAACCGGGCGTCGTCGCCAGCGACGAGTCCGTTCCAAACGACAGTACGAACCACGCCGTCGTTCCGGGATCCTGAAACAGCGCGCTATAGAATAGCCGCGTGTTCCCGAGCGGGGCCGCCAATTCCCACGGCGCCGCGTAAGAGAATCCCTGCTTCGTCTGGATTACTCCCGACACGTCCGTGAACGATAGGAATGGCGATATGTCCGTCACCGCTCCAGTTGATGCTCGGTATAGCAACGGAGCAGCTTGTCCCAGAGGTGCTCCAGCCTGTTGGTTCGCAATCGCCCAGATGCCCGAGAACATCGGCGCGGCCAGACTCGTTCCGCCCACCACGCCCACTTCCACTTCGCCGCCCAGCGTGATCACGATCTCTACGCCCGTGTCCGGATCGGCATCGTAGGAAATATCGGGCACGCCGCGCATCTTCCCGGGCACCTGGCTCTGGAACTTCGGCTTGGCATAAAATCCGCTTGCGCCTCCGCCTGCTCCCCACTCGAACCCGCCAATTACGGGAGGCACCACCGGTTGGCTCCCCGTAGCCGCCGGTCCGGCGATCAGGCTGATGTTGTTCCCCCAGCCCGTTTGAAACTGGAGCGAGTCATTCTTATTCAACGCCACGCTCGTTCCGCCAACTCCCGTCGCGAAAATCGAGCTGGCCGGATAGCTCACGTCCGTATATCCCAGCGCCGCGGCATAGTCGCCATCATCGCCCGATGAAAAATGCACACTGATGCCTTCCGCATCGGCAGCTTCCAGCACGCTGTCGATCGCCTGAAAGATTGCCGGACTCAGCAGCGTTTCCGGATCGCCCCAGCTATTCGAAATTACGTTGCCGTAGCCGTTTTCAACTCCGGCGATGATCCCGTCCACTAGATCGCCCAGTCCGCTGGTGGGCGCGATGATCAGCACGATATTCGCGCCCGGCGCCACGGCGTGCGCCCATTCCACGTCCAGCGTCGTTTCCAGCACCCAACTTTGCAGCGCTGCCGTGGGTGGTGGCGTCGGCGTTCCAACGATCTGGAAATTTGAAGGCGTTATGTCCGGTAGCCCGTACACTTGCGAAAACAGTTCCGCATCCTGCGCGATGGTCGGCGATCCATACGCATCCACGATTGCGATGGTCTGTCCGGCGCCGGTCAGCCCTGCGCTGTATAGCCCGTTCAGTTTGTATGCCGTCTGCAGTTCGTTGGGCGCGTAACCGCAGGGCGGCAGTGTTCCCAGCACCGTGTTCGTGATGTCCGCCCCGTAACGATTCCCGAAATACGCCGCTTTCGGCAGCGCACCGCTGGTCGTGAATATCTTTGCTTCCGCGGGGCGAAAGCATCCCGCCGAAAAGAACAATCCGTCCGGTGTCGCCTTAGCTTGCGCCAGCGGAATGAAAGGATACGCGTCGCCGTTAGCGTCCACCGGACGCCGCACGTGAGGTTCAAACTGAGTGTCTGCCAGTCCGCTGATCGCTGCCACCAGACCGCCCGCGGCATCCTCGATTTTTGGGTCGGCCGTATTCGCTCGCCGCATCTTTCC
>JBAVQT010000126.1:0-3881 GCA_049694295.1 Candidatus Acidiferrales bacterium | reverse complement strand
CGGTGGCCGCGCGATTAGACGTGCAATTCCCTGCTCGCGAGGGGCGCATCAGCGCCCGCCACAGCCACGCGAGTGCATGCGTGGCCAAAGCCCAGCGCGTATTTTACGTTTGGGAAGAATTGCCCGCCGGCAATGGAGAAAGCCAGCGAAACCACGGCGCGCCGGCCCCAGCGCGATTCGATTTCGGTGCGGAGGCGGTCGGAGGCGGCAATATCGCGGGCCACCACGGCACGAGCAAAATCGAAGCCCAGCGCGGCGCTGGCCGGCATGGCGGCGGTGTCGCCGGCAAGAATGGCGCGAAGTGTGGCCGCAGGCACGCCTTCACGTTCGCCCATGGTGACGACCAATTGCGCGCAAGGTCCGCAGTCTCCAGCGAGAGTGCCGACAATTTTGGCGGCGTAAAGGGCGTCGGGGGGAACGTCTTCGTGGTGGCCCGTAAGGCCGAGAAGACGCGTGAATTTGAAAAAGGCCTTGGGACTGGCTGCCAGAATATAGCGGCCGTAGGACATATCGTATTGGAATTTCCGCTCGAAAGCGGCCATCTGGCGTTTTGCGATGAAACCGAACATGGCTTTTCTCCCTCCAATAGTATGACGAACGAGGAAGGGTGATTGTGACACGGACTACGGGTTAAAAAGGCGCCTGGACAACTTTCCCGGGACAAATGCCATCTTTTAGAGAGAGCGCTGGGGAGCGCAGCGGAACGGGCCGCGAGGCTGGAAGGAGCATAAGACACGCGGAATATCAGTTGGGTGGAGACAAAATCATGCGGACCACGAAGATAAGAGCGGCTTCTGTTTGGAAGCGCACCGGAACGCTAGCCATGGCGCTGGCGACGATGATCGCGCTGGGGCCGGGATTGCTGGACGCCCAGGCGGCGCAGGATCAATCTCAGCCATCTCAGCAAAGCACGCAACAGGACCCGGCGCAACAGAATGCCGCGGGGCCTGACGCGACTACGCAAGACCCGCTACATCATCCGCTTGCGGCGGACGGGCAGCAGGACAATGCCGGACAGAGCGCCACACCGCAGGCCGATGCACAGCAGAATAGCCCCGCAACGCAAGAAACCACCGGGCAGAACGCTCCCGCGGCCGATACCCCCTCATCGAACGCAGCGCAGCAAAATCAGCAGCAGAATCAGATGACGCCGCCACCGCCACCGCCGTCACAGAATGGTTCGCGCGATTATGACGCGTATGCCAATCAGGGCCGGCCGGCGGTGGTGCCGCCTTCGGCGCCGCTGCCGCAATCGCTGGCGGTCGCGGGCGGTGCGATCGTGCAGGTTCGCACTTCGGGTTGGCTATCGAGTGACCAGAACGTGGCGGGAGATTCGTTCACCGCAACTCTCGCGCAACCGATAGTGGTTGACGGTTGGGTGGTAGCGCGGCGAGGTCAGACGGTGATTGGCCGCGTCGTGGAAGCACAGAAGGCGGGACGGGTGAAAGGCGTGTCGCATCTGGGAATCGCGCTGAGTTCGCTGACGCTGGTGGACGGGCAGCAGTTGAATATTCAGACGCAGCTGATGCAAAGCACGGGCGGAACTTCGAACGGGCGAGACGCGATGGCCGTGGGCGCCACCACGGGAGTAGGCGCAGCAATCGGAGGAGCGGCAGCCGGCGGGGCGGGCGCGGCGATCGGAGCCGGTGCGGGATTGGTGGCGAGCATCGCGGGTGTGCTGGTGACTCGCGGACGCCCCACAGTGATTCCACCGGAGACGCTGCTGACATTTCAACTGCAAACGCCGGTCACGATTTCGACGGCGCGCGGCGCGATGGCGTTTCGAGCGGTGACGCCTGCCGACTATGCGAACAACGGTCCGGCGGCACGTCCAAGGCTATTGCGCGGACCGTACGGATATAGATATCCGCCGCCGTATGCGTATTACGGGCCGGGCCCTTATTACGGAAATTATTGGTATGGGCCGCCGGTGATTGGATTTGGGTATTACGGTTGGCACCGGTGGTAGGGACGGAAGTTTAGAGTCAAGAGTCGAGAGCCAAGAGTTAAGAGTTGAGAGTTGAGAGTTACGAGCTAGGAAACCCCAAAGCGCACTACGGGAGGCCGGCAGAATTGGCCTCCCTTTTTTTTGCAACACCCGCGCGCGCCATCAAATGCGAAATCCTGCTTGCAGGACTGGCTGCTGTAACCGAAGATGGCGGCGCGCCGTCGGAATTGTCACGCCCGGCGGGCTGCCGTGCGCGAAGTTGCGCGGATCGGTGAGGAACGATGAAATTTTCGGAGCGTGGATTGCGAAGCAGGCGCTGCCTCTTAAACTTTGCGGCCGCGCTGGCGGCACTGGGTTTTCTGGCATGCGGAGCGCGAACTACGGCGCACGGCGCGGAAGGGGCGCGAAAGACAACGGCGCAAGCGGCGCAGTCGAGTTCGCACCAAACGATCACGCTGCTGAGCACCACCGACATTCATGGCCACATCGAACCCTGGGATTACTACGCGAACAAGCCGGCCAATCTCGGACTGGCTAAGATCGCAACCCTGATTCGCGAGGCGCGCACCCAGGCGCCCGACGCGCTGCTGCTGGATTGCGGCGACACCACGCAGGGAACGCCGCTGGCCTATTATTTCGCGGTAAAAGACACATCCAAGCCGAATCCGACGATCGCAGCGTTTAACGCCCTGCATTACGACGCGATGGCGGTGGGAAATCACGAATTCAATTTCGGCGAAGAAGAGATGTGGAAGGCGAAGCGAGAGTCGGACTTCCCGTGGCTGGCGGCTAACATCGATCAGACTTACACCCAGGGTGTGCAGCACTTCGATCCGTACATCATCAAGAATGTGGACGGCGTGCGCGTGGGAATCGTGGGATTCGTGACGCCCGGGATACCGCGATGGGAAATTCCGGCGCACTACGCGGGATACAAGTTTGATTCGATCGTGGAAGCAGCGAAGCGCGTGATCCCGGAAGTACGCAAGCAGGCCGATCTGGTGGTGGTGATAATGCACTCCGGCCTGGATCGCGATCCGAAATCGGGCCGTGCGCCGGTGGACCAATTGGTCAACGAAAACGCGGCCTGGGAGCTGGCCGAGCAGGTGCCGGGAATCGATGTGATTTTTTACGGCCACACGCATTTGGAGATGCCGGAGCTGCGAGTGAACGGCGTCTTGATGGCGCAGGCCAAAAACTGGGGAGTATCGCTGGCGCGGGCCGATGTGGCGATGGAGCGGGACGCCGCAGGACATTGGAGCGTCGAATCGAAGCATTCGACCACAATTCCAGTGACGCCCGAGACGGCTGCCGATCCGGAAATCATGAAGCTCGCGGAGCCATACCAGGAAGCGACGCAGAAATATCTGGATACGCCGATCGCGACGTCGGAGAAGGCGCTGAGCGCGGAGAACGAGCGCTACGAAGACGGGCCGCTGGTGGACCTGATTCACCGCGTCCAGCTGGACGCGGGACATGCGGATGTTTCGATGGCTACGATGTTTTATACGGGCGCGCGAATTCCGGAAGGGCCGGTGACCGTGCGGGAAGCCGCGGCGCTGTATCTCTACGACAATTCGCTCTACGTGGTGGAGATGACCGGCGCGCAACTCCGCGACGCGCTCGAGCATGCGGCGAGTTTTTTTCCGGCGTGGCCCCTGACGCCGGGTCAGCCGGAGCGATTGCCGGGGTACAACGCCGATTCCGCGGCGGGGGTGAACTATGAGATTGATTTGCGCGAGCCGGTGGGACAGCGCGTCAAGGATTTGATGTATCAGGGCAAGCCGCTGGCCGCGGATCAGAAGCTGCGCGTGGCAATCAACAATTACCGGTACACGGGCGGCGGACGATATTCCGTGTATCAGGGATTGCCGATCGTGTATCGTTCGCCGGAAGAGATTCGCGAGCTGCTGATCGAATATTTGTCGCGCAC
>JBAVQT010000125.1:0-3188 GCA_049694295.1 Candidatus Acidiferrales bacterium | reverse complement strand
ACCAGCGCAGGGAGAGTGTTGAAATTCAGAGCCGGCGCGATTTCACTACGCGCTCTCTCTCTGCGTTTTCTCGAATTTGTCGATCTCATCGTGCATGCTCCAGCGTTGCGGAATTTGAATTCGCGTTCAAATTCAAGGCCAGGCCCAATTGAGCGGACATGGCGGTCTTTGACGAAAGAATCTCCGGCCGCGAGGCCAGACCATATTTTTTTCGCAAGCACTTCACACGCTCTGAAATTTCCTTGCGGTACGCTTCCGGGGTGCTGCCGCCGGGCCCATACCATTCGCGGTAGCGCTTGGCCAGGCGTGGGAATTTGGCGTCAAGAAACGGCAG
Organism: Candidatus Acidiferrales bacterium; assembly: GCA_049694295.1. Classification (GTDB taxonomy): domain Bacteria; phylum Acidobacteriota; class Terriglobia; order Acidiferrales; family UBA7541; genus Palsa-295. The sequence continues at coordinate 2,854 of JBAVQT010000125.1, read as the reverse complement.
AAAATGTTTCAGCGACGAGGACATTAAAAACAGCACGCCTCCGGCAAACCATTGCGCTCCGGCATCGCACGCGGCCCTGGCGAGGGCGTCCAAATCCTCTTCGCGGTCGGTAAGCCCGGGCAGGATGGGCATCGCGTTGACGCCCACGGCGATGCCTGCCTCGCGCAATTTCTTGATTGCGGCCATGCGCAGATCTGGCCGCGGCGCACGCGGCTCGAGCATGCGCGCCAGGCGGGTGCGCATGGTGGTCACGGTCATATTGACCATCAGCGAAGAGTGCTGCGAAATGCGCACCAGCAGATCCAGATCGCGAACCACCTGATTGGACTTGGTGGTGATGGAAAGGCTTAGGCCCTCGCGCTCGGCCATCTTTTCCAGGATGGCGCGAGTGGCTCCGAATTCACGCTCGGCCGGCTGATAGGGGTCGGTAGCCGTGCCAATGGCGATGTGCTCGCCCGAGATACGCTCGGTCGAGAGATCGCGCTCGGTGAGCGCGCCGGCATCGGCTTTGATGAAAATCTTGGATTCAAACTCGTTGCCATCGAGCTCCATGTATTCGTGGGTATAACGCGCGTAGCAATAGTGGCATCCGAATTCGCAACCACGATAGGGGTTGACCGTCCAGCGGAACGGGACGCGCTGCGAATCGCAGTGATTCAGAATCGAGCGGACAGGAAGAAGGAAATATTCGATTCCGCGCTTGGCTTCGGCGCGGGGAGAAGAAGCAGCGAGGCGGGCAATACCGACCAGTTCCGATGCGGGCTTCGTACTCCGGGCAAGGCCCGGAGGGGGCGCGGAAGCCACGCACGGCGACTCACAATTGCCGTGGCGAGCGGCAGGGGGGAAAAGGGTGAGACTGGTCCCGACCTGATTGCCCCGGGCACGCCGAAGCGTACGGGGTTCGGATCGAAGTATGGGGAAGGTGGCCATTGCAAGCCTCGCTGCACTGGCGCACTATATTCGCCTTTTGTTCGCCATGTCAAGTTCTAATTTTCGCTTTCCATTCGCCTGTCTGTAAGGTCAAGTTCGCCTGAGAAACATGCCGCCGGGCGTTCGCCTGCCCTGTTTTCAAGCCCGCGTCTATACTGCCGAAATAGACCCTGGGAGTCTTCGTGTCCGAAGTCGGAATCCTGATCATTGACGACGATGTGGTGAGCCAGCACGCCCTGAAGGGTGTGCTCGATTCGGAAGGCTGGCGCGTGCGGGTGGTGCCACTGGCGTCGCACGCCATGCTGGAGATCGCCACGGGCGCCTGGAACCTGGTGATCGTCAATGTGGCGCTGACGGACCTGCGCGGTCCGCTCTTCTATACGTTGCGAGACCTGGCGCAGGGGGAAGCCGATGCGCCCGAGGACGCGAACATCAAGAACTCGAAGCCCAAACGAATTCGAGTGCTGTTTCTGGTGCCAATGCTGGCGGCTCGCGAGGCCGGGCCGGTGCTGGAGGCGGAGGGGCTGCCCTATTCGCTGAAGCCCTATCACCTGCACGAATTTCTGGAAAAGGTGAGCGAACTGTTGCTGGAAGCAGGGGCCATCGCGGAGCCGATTCGGAGCATGGGCGACGTGATGTTTTCGCGCAAGCGGGCGCCCGGGCGATATTCGGGGCGCGACGCCAAGCGCGGGACGATGTTTGCCTCGCGCGAGGAGTATCAGATGACGGAAGAAGAGATGAACGAATTCGAGCGGCAGGAAGAAGAAGACCGCAAGAAGCGCGAAAAAGAACGGAAGAATCTGGAACATCTAGGCTGACGACTCGAGTTGAGGATTGCCGAGTTCGCTCTACGAAATTTTTCGCACGACGCTTTCATCCTTGGTTTCCGCGAGCAGCTCCGCCACCGTCTTGCCGAGGACGGGGTGGCGCGCCTGGGGCCCGATCTCGGCTAGCGGAACGAGGACGAAGCGGCGGTGGGGCATGCCGGGATGCGGGATTTCGAGCGAGATTTTGTTTCGCAGTTCGATTGGTACATCGAGTAACGGCACTGGATCGGGCGCGCGAATGGTCTGGTCGCCGAAAAGCAAAATATCGATGTCAATGATGCGCGGGCCTTTAGGCTGAACGCGCCGGCGGCCCATGCCCCGCTCGATGGTTAGCAACGCACGTAGGAAATTTTCGGCGCTCAATTTGGTTTCCACTTCGAGGGCGCAGTTCAAGAACCAGGCCTGGTCGCGCAGTTCGACGGGCTCGGTTTCATAGAGGGCGGATTGGCGCAGCACGCGCACGCCATGCGCCGGCAATTCGGCGATCGCGCGCGCGAGATTCTCGGCACGATTTCCGATGTTGGAGCCCAGGGAAAGGTAGGCTGTGATGGTTGGAGTTGGGCCAGACATGTCGCTTGCGGCAGGGTAGCAGCGTGGGGGCGGCTTGGGAAGAAGGCGGGCGCGCTTTTTGATTCCAGGGGAGCGCGGGCCGTGTTTCGTTGTAGGTGTACGAAGCGCTTTTGTTTGTGGGCGGCAGCGACATATACTCGCACTAGTTTTGTGCGAATGCTGGATTGCGATTGCCGACTGGTCGGCTTGGTTTTCCACTGAAACTATTTCAATTCGGCGCGCTGCGCTGATTAAAGGGAGAAGGCATGCGAACTCGCCTGATGATTTTCGCTTCACTGATGATGGTGCTGCTGGGTGTCTCGCCGGTGAAGGCGCAGACCGCGAAGAACGCTACGGACGAGATTTTGAAAGTCAGCGACATTACGCCGAAACTTTTTCCTGAGACTGTTTTTTTCCGAGGCCTGGTGGCGCCGACGCAAATGCGCAACACGGGCGGCGTGCATTTCGCGGGCGACGCCTATTTTCTGGCGGGACTGGTGGATAGTTCGGGCTATTCGACGGGCGTCAAGCAGAAGTATCAAGGGTAC
>JBAVQT010000124.1:0-3749 GCA_049694295.1 Candidatus Acidiferrales bacterium | reverse complement strand
GCTGGGCGCGGCTTTTCGCCGATCGCCGCCGCATACAAATTTCCTTTGCCGTCTTCCAGCAGGGAAGTCACTTCCTTCTTGTCCGTTTCGTATAGCACGTATGCCGCGCCGGCCGCCGGCAAGGCCTGCGCGCCTTTTCGCTCCATCGCCACGCGCACCACCAGCCCATTCGGATCGGTCCCGATGATCAGGTTTCCCTGCGCGTCCATCGCCAGCGATCGCGCGTGCCTCTCGTCGCTCTGATAGAACACTTGCCCCTTACCGTCCGGGCCCACCACGTACACTTCGCCTTTGTCGCCCGTCGCTACAAATAGATTTCCCTGCCCGTCCAGCGCCAGCGCCCAGATATATTTCGTCTTCGGATCGAAGAACACGCTCTTCTTCCCCTCCGGCGTGACCTTGTAAACTTTTCCGTCCGGCGATGTCCCGACGTACAAATTATCCTGCTTGTCGAATGCGATCGCTTGCGCCGCCAGTTCCGGTGACTCGAATACCGTGGTCGGCTTGGCTGGGTCGTCGAACCGCAGCACCTTGGCATTCGATCCGCCCGCTGCGTACACTCGCCCCCGCGAATCCACTTTCAGCATCCAGATGTACGCCAGATTGGGATCCGAAAAATCCGTGAACTTCGGCGCCGGCATCAGCTTGCCGTCGCTTCGCAGCGCCACGCCCTTTGCGGTTCCGCGGTCGAATTCCGAATACTCGCTCTGCGTCCATGTTCGCGTATGCTCCGCGCGAGCCGCTCCGCCTGCGGCCATCCCTCCCGCGATTCCGGCCGCCAATACCCACGCGATAATCCTGCCGCGTTTCATCACTCGACGTCTCCTTGGCTCGCTCTCCATTATTTCACCGTGATCGTCAGCATCCGCTCGCCCTCGATGGCCTGATCCATTTCCACCGACCATTCCCCCGCGCGCGATTGAAATAGCAGCCGCGCTCCGCCCGGATTCTGCCGCTGGTCCAGCACATTGATCGCCGACGTGGGCGCGTTCGGCATCTCCTTATCCTCGATCAGCAACGTCGGCGACGACTGCAGCAGCGTCGCATACAACCGATCGTTTCGCCGCGACCGGTTCAATAGATTGATCAGCTCTTCCAGCCCCGGCAAGCGTCCCTCGGAACTCGCCGCCATCGCTTCGGTGCTCCGGTTGAGCGTAGCCGCATCGCTGATCACCAGTTGCATCGGCCCCGCGGCAGCCTGCGGCGGAATGGTGATCGGTATTTCCTGCACGAATGGCGCGCCGCGATACGGCCGCAGCAGCACTTTCGCGCTCACCGTTTCTCCCGGCCGCACTTCACTCTTTTCAATCCACGCGTTATCGATCGTCGCCGACCGTCGCTCCGGCAGAGCCGTCACCTTTACGTGCACGCTCGATACTTCCGGCGGCTCGTATGGATTCGAGTACACCGTCATGAATGCGCTCTGCACCGCTCCCGCCACCGAAAATCCCGTGGGGATCGCCTGCTCCGTCGGCGGATACAAATCCTGTAGCCGCACTGACGTATGGCCCTTCATCTCAATCGTGCCTTCCAGCTTCAGTGTCGATCCCTCTCCGTATTTCGGATTCGACACCACTCCGTTGAACACCGCCAGCGCTACCAGCGTCGGCGTCAGTTGCCGGTTCTCGATCACCTCGAAATGATAGGTTTTCTCGGCCACCGGCGTTTCGTACGTCAGCTCCACGGGAATCATCGCCGGCCCCGCTCCCAGCTTGCCCATGATCGCCGTCGCGTGATCTTCCGTCAGCGTTCCGATCACTCCGCCCGTTTCCATTATTTTTGTCGAAGCCATCGACGACGCCAGTGTCAGCAGCACATGTCCGCGCGTCAGCGGCATGGCCACGCGCCCGAATCCGAAAATCGGATGCCCGCACGCGAAGACGCGCCCATCGTCTATCGCCGTCACCGTGCATCCCGGTGCGAGCGACAGGTCGCCGCGCATCAGCTCCACGCCCACCATATCGCCGGGCTTCAGGTCCTTGTCCTCCGCCGAAGCCGCCGCCGTCCCGCCCGGCGTCATCGTCATCCCCCACGACGAGATCTGCTTCCCGAATTGCTCCATCGTCTCCGGATACAGTCCCGTCGCGATCAGCGGCGTCTCGATGGGCTCCAGATATTGCCCCGCGCCCGCCCCAGTCCGTTCCGCGAATTCTCCCGTCAGCGGCACGCGCGCGCCCTGCCATCCGCTCGTCCCACCGGATGATTCCGTCGCGCTCGAAAGTTCCGTGCCCGCGCGCCCTGTGTCCAGATTCCCCGCGCCCGATTTTCCCGCGTTCGCTGGCGCAGCCTCCGCGGGCGGCGCCGTATCCAGCATCTCTTCGATCGGCGTCACTCCTCCGATCGCCTCTTTCGTGAACACTCCCAGCTTCAGCGAAAGCGCTCCCACCAATTTGCCGTCAATGTAAACCGGACTCCCGCTCATCCCTGCCACCACGCCGGTGTGCTCCACCTTCTCGCCGTGCAATTCCACCAGGATCACGTCCTGCTTCGGCCCCAGCGCGTTGTGCAACACGCCGATCACGCTCAAATCCATCTTCTCGATCGTGTCGCCCTCGAAAATCGTGTAAGCCTCCCCCTTCATCCCCGGTTGCACCTGCGCCAGCGGAAAAATGGCGGGCATCGCCGCAGGCGCCGCCGATTGCGCCCCAGCCGCGCGCAAATGCGCCATCGGAATCACCACCAGGAGCATCAGCAGGGAAGTCAGTAAACAGGTTTTCGCGGTCAGGAAGGCCTCAGACAGTTTCCTCGGCGCTAAGGGCATGGGACATTCATCATAACCGCCCCGCTCGCGCCGAAGCAAATCCAGCCCGATTCACTGTTTCCCACCCATTTTCAAAACGATGCTCCGGCCCAGCGCCGAATGTCTGCGCGGTGTGCCTTCGCCTGGCCTTCAGCCCGTCCGGCTCCGAGCCCGCCGCGCCCAATCCAGGACGCTCCATGCGCAGTTCTTCAGGGGGTCGGAGCTTCAGCTCCGACAATGAACCCGTCGCGCGCAGCGCGTACCTCTCGCGCGCCTCACCCGAGCGAGCCTTCGCTTTGCCGCTGTTCGTGCGCAAAGTCCGGCGCCGCAACCCCATGCTAGAATATTTTCATGTCCAGGAAAATCATCGCGCCCGGAAAAAATATCACCGGCATCGTCGAACTCCCCGGCGACAAATCCATCTCGCACCGCTACGCTATCCTCGCCGCGCTCGCCGAGGGCCGCTCCGAAATCTCCAACTATGCCGGCGCCGCCGATTGCCAGAGCACCCTCGGATGTCTCCGCCGCCTCGGCATCGAAATCGAATCCTCGCGCGAACGCACCGTCATCTCCGGCCGCGGTCTCGACGGCCTCAAAGCTCCGCGCCGTGCGCTCGACGCCGAAAATTCCGGCACCACCATTCGCATGCTCTGCGGCGTCCTCGCTGGCCAGTCCTTCGCCTCCACTCTCACCGGCGATAGCTCCCTTCGTCGCCGCCCCATGCGCCGCGTCATTGATCCGCTCACCCAAATGGGCGCGCAAATTCAATCTGCCGAGGGTGGCCGCGCTCCCCTCGAAATCCGCGGCGCTCCGCTCCGCGCGATTGACTACACTCCGCCCATCCCCAGCGCCCAGGTGAAATCCTCGATCCTTCTCGCCGGCCTTTTCGCCGACGCCCCCACCTCCGTCACCGAATCCGTCGCCACCCGCGATCACACCGAGCAAGCCCTCCGCGAATTCGGCGCGTTGCTCGAGACTTCGAATGGCGCCGTTCGCATCCACCCGCGCC
>JBAVQT010000123.1:0-10720 GCA_049694295.1 Candidatus Acidiferrales bacterium | reverse complement strand
GGAGGTGCTGCGGCGATTCTCAGCGGCTCTGGCCAGCTTCGCGGCGGCCAATGGCAAACCGGAGCGTTACCACGAGACCATCACGTGGGCGTATGTGTTTCTGATTCGTGAGCGCATGGCCCGCGCCGCTCAACCGGCCACATGGGAGGAGTTCAGACGCACAAATCCGGACCTGCTGAATACGGGGAATGATTTCTTGCGGAAATATTATCGCGACGAAACGCTCTCGTGCGCTCTCGCGCGCGGCATGTTCCTGCTGCCCGACGGGTTCTGAATCAGCCTCACCCAGCCCGCAGCAATTCTCCGCGATTTTCGCAGGCCGTCCCGGCGCCCCTGGAGCTAGCCGCCCGTCAGCAGTGAACCACTTTCTCGCGTCCCTGGGTCACCTTGCGCGTCGCGTTGCGCGTGTCCACCACGAGTTTTGCCGATCGCACGATCGCATCGTAATCGTAGCCCGAGTGGTCCGTGGCGATCAGCACGCAGTCGTAGGCCGCCAGCGTCTCGGGTTTCAGCTCCACCGAGCGCATATTCGAGTAATCGTAGTGCCGCATTTTGTGCAGCGCCGGAAAATACGGGTCGTTGTAGTCGAGTTTCGCGCCGCTCTGCGTCAGCAGCTCCAGCAGCTTGAGCGAAGGCGATTCGCGAAGATCGTCCACGTCTTTCTTGTAAGCCACGCCCAGCATCAGGATGCGCGAGCCTCGCAGGCTTCTTTCGCGGTCATTCAGCGCCGCCGCCACCGCGTCCACCACGTGATAGGGCATCGCCGTGTTCACTTCGCCCGCCAGCTCGATGAACCGTGTCGCAAAATCGTATTCGCGCGCCTTCCACGAAAGGTAGTAGGGGTCCACCGGTATGCAGTGTCCGCCCAGCCCCGGGCCCGGATAGAAGGGCATGAAACCGAAAGGCTTGGTGGCGGCGCTATCGATGATCTCCCAGATGTCCAGTCCCATCCGCAGGCAGAGCTGCTTCAGCTCGTTCACCAGCGCGATATTCACACAGCGAAATATGTTTTCGAGCAGCTTCACCATTTCCGCCGCGCGCGTTGAGCTCACCGGAATCACCCGCGATACGATTTGCGCATACAGCCCTGTGGCCGCGCGCCCGCTCGGCGGGTTTACTCCGCCCACTACCTTCGGAATCTGCGCCAGTCCGTACTGCTTGTTGCCGGGATCTTCGCGCTCGGGCGAGAAGGCCAGGTAGAAATCGGTCGGCGCATTTTCCGAGCCGGCGCCGTGCGCGGGCGGGCAGCGCAGTCCTCCCTTTTCCAGGATCGGCAGCACCAGTTCTTCGGTGGTGCCCGGATAGGTGGTGCTCTCGAGCACGATCAACTGATGCTTTTGCAGGTTTGGCGCGATGGCCATGGCCGTGTTTTCAACGTAGCTCAGGTCCGGCTCGCGGCGCTCGTCGAGCGGCGTGGGAACACAGATCAGGATCGCGTCCATCCCGCGCAGCCGCGCGAAGTCCGAAGTTGCGGAAAATCGCTTGCCATCCACGTGCTTCCGGATCTTATCCCCCTGAATGTGCTGGATGTAGGATTCGCCCGCGTTCAGCTTGTCCACCTTGAATTGGTCGAGATCGAATCCTGTCACGCGATGCCCCTCGTCGGCAAAGCGCAGCGCCAGCGGCAGGCCCACGTAGCCGCAGCCGATGATCCCGATCTGAAGGTCTTTCCCTGCGAAAAATTCCGGTTTGCGCTCGCCGCCCATCCGCAAATTCCTTTCGGGGATTCTCTAGCCGCCTGGAAGAGGAGGCACAGTGCTGCCAATGTCGAAATTAACTATAGCAAGAACCCCCGCGCTCGCCAAAGAACGCCGCGGGAGGCTTGCCAGAACAGCAATTCTCCGATTCCACGAATGCGCACGAGTTGGAAACGGCCATGCGCCGCGCCTTGCCGCTTAGACATGCCGGATCGCGTTCCCGGAGTTCGCGCGATGCGTTGTCATCCATTCGCGCCTGCGCTATCCTCGTTTTTTCATGATTGATATTCATTGCCACATACTTCCCGGCCTGGACGACGGATCGGACAGCTTTGAAATGTCCTGCGCGATGGCTGAATCGGCAATCGCTGACGGCATCACGCACATCATCGCCACGCCGCACGCGAGTCCCGATCATGTCTTTCTCCCCGACATGGTTCGGCAGCGCCGCGATGAGCTTCAGGAGCGGTTTGCCGGAAAACTCATTTTCGCGACGGGCTGCGACTTCCATCTGAGCTACGAGAATCTGCAGGACGTCAAACTCAACCCGTCGCGCTATTCGCTGAACCAGAAGAACTACCTGCTCGTCGAGTTTGCCGACTTCTCGATTCCTCCTTCGATGGATCAGGCGCTCCACGAGTTGCAGTTCCTGGGCCTCACTCCGGTGATCACGCATCCCGAACGCAACCCGCTGATCCGCACCAAACCCGAGCGGCTCTTTCGCTGGTTGCGCCAGGGATGCTACGCGCAGGTCACGGCGCAATCGCTCCTGGGCAAGTTCGGGCGAGCGGCGCAGGACATGACGCTGCAGTGGCTGGACGCCGGAGCGATCCACTTCGTCGCCAGCGACGCGCACAACACGCAATCGCGGCCGCTGAAGCTGCGCGAAGCATACGATCGCGTGAGAAAGCTGCACAGCGAAGAAGTAGCGGAGGCGCTGTTCGTGCAAAATCCGTTGGCTGTTTTCGAGGGCCGGCCGCTGGAATTCGTGCCCGAGCTCGATGAATCGCTGGGACAAGCGCCTGGAGCAACGCCGCTGAAACGGAAAAAAAGATTCTGGTTTTTCTAGCTCGAAATTTCAAACCCCCGCGATCCGCATGCCGCATCCGGCCCGGCGAAAAAATTCATGCCTCGCGCTAGGCGAACAACTCCAGAATTTCCTCGTAGCGCTTGAACGGCGGAATCAGGTACGCCCCGGCGATGCCGTCCGCCGCCGCGCCCCGCGCCCAATCAAGCATGCGCCGCGCCAGCGCGAATCCGCGCTCTCGCGCCGATTCACCCGCTTGCTCCATTTCGCGCAGCGTGGCCGCCGGAATCACAATCCCGGGAACTTCGTTGTTGAGCCGCAGTGCCTGCTTGTAGCTGGTCAACGGCCAGAGCCCCACGACCACCGGCACCGGCGATTTCCCGCCCAGCCGCTTCAGGAACGCGAGCCAGTGTCCCGGATCGAAAATCGGCTGCGTCATGGCGAAGTGCGCGCCCGCCTCGACCTTGCGATGGAAACGCTTCACCTCTTCGTCCAGGTCTTCCGCAACGGGGTTGACGGCCACGCCGATCGTAAAGTTTGTGGCTCCGCCGAGATTTTTTCCCGCCCAGTCGCTGCCCTGATTGAGCCGCGCGAGTATCTTCACCAGCCCGATCGAATCCACCTCATACACGCCGCTCATCTCCGGGTAGTCGCCCAGCGAAGGCGGGTCGCCGGTGATCGCCAGAATATTTCGCACCCCGCCGACCGTCCACGCGCCTAGCAGCGTGGCCTGCAAGCCGATGATGTTGGAATCCCGCGTCGTTAAATGCGGAATGGTTTCAAATCCGTGCGCCTCCAGCGCGCCAGCCAGCATCAGAGCGTCCATGCCTACGCGCGCGAGCGTGCCGCTATTGATGTCTATCGTGTCCACCTGCCCGGAAGCCATCACGCGGCTGACCTGCTCGATGATTCTTTCGGTCGCTACGCCCTTCGGCGGATCGATTTCCACGGAGACCACAAATTTCCCGCCCTGAATTTTCCGCCACAGCTTGCTTTCCGGCTCGCGCGCGGCGATGCGCCGCGTGCGCTCGGGAGCATCGAGCACCTCAACGGCGCCGGAAGCGCTCGTTGCGCCATCCGTTTTTGCCGGTTGGAATTTTTTCAGCGCTTCGGCCATGGCGTGAATGTGCTCCGGCGTAGTGCCGCAGCACCCGCCGATGATGCGCGCGCCAAGTTCAGCCGCCTCGCGCGCAAAAAGAGCGAAATATTCAGGCGAGGAACGCGGGTACACCGTGCGATCGCCGACACGCTTCGGAAATCCCGCGTTCGGCATCGCTGAAAGTGGCAGCGGCCCGCAGGCGGCCAGCTCTCGCAGCACCGGCAGCAGCGATTGTGGACCAATCGTGCAGTTGGCGCCGAATGCCTGCACGTTCTTGTCCTTCAGGCGCGCCCACGCGTCTTGCGGACGCACTCCGCCCACCGTCTCGCCTTCTTCGGAATACGTCAGCTCGGCGACGATGGGCAGCCGCGAAAACGAGCGAATGGCGTCAATCGCCGATTCCAGCTCTTCGATATCGCTGAACGTTTCCAGAAGGAAGAGATCCACGCCGCGCTCTTCCAGGGCCCCGGCCTGCTCACGAAAAATCGCCACCGCCTGTTCGTGCGGCAATTCGCGAACTTGCCGGACCACGCCGAGCGGCCCGATTGACCCCGCGATCAGCACTTCGTGGCGCGCCGCCTCGCGAGCCTCGCGCGCAATTTTCACGCCGCGATGATTGATCTCCGCCACGCGGTCGCCCAGGCCGACTTGCGAAAGCTTGTGCCGGTTTGCGCCGAAGGTGTTCGTCTCGATCAGCTGCGCGCCCGCCTCGAGATACGCCTGGTGCGCCCGGAACACGGCCTCGGCATGCGACGAATTCAACTCCTCGACGGACCGCTGCGGCCCCACCGCCTCGTAAAGCAGTGAGCCCATCGCTCCATCGGCGATCAGGATCGAGTGCTTCAGCCGTTCGTTGAAGTCTTCAATGCGCATTTTACTTCGGCCTCATTCTCTCAGAGCGCCTATCGTACCGGCCTATAAACCACCAACTATACCATCGTCGAGCAAGCGAGCCGTCGGGAGCGCGCCGCCTGCGTTGAGGCAAACATAGGGTTCACCCGTGGACCCTGGACACGGAATAAATTCAAGCTAGCGTTTCTTAGAGCTCCAGCGCACTTTGAGCGGCGTAAAGAAACTGGCCGTCACCGCGCTAATTGCAAAGGGAGCTCCGGCGCCGAGCGAATAGGAACGGCGACAGTTTTCGGGCCACAGGAAAACGATGGCGGGCGGAGCGGCCGGCGGCGCAGGTCAGGAGACGCTGGACTCCCAATGGTTCGGCGCGACCGGAGGATTGATGCGCGAGAAAAGCTCTTCCTGAATTTTCCGGTACTTCTCGAAGGCCACCGCTTCGGAGGTGCGCAGCTTGATCGCTTCGTGATACGAGCTCCAGCTCGAGGGGTCCTGCGTCTGGCCGAGAAAGATGCTGAGCTGTTCGGCAGTTCGGAAGAAATCTCCGAACGCTTCGTCCATGCGGGCCAGCAGAATTTTGTGAGCGGAAGTTTCCATGGCGATGTCTCCTGCGTAGTTGGATGCGTCGCAAGGCGCTGGAGCGCAGAGACGCAGCACCCCAAGTGTAGCGCGGTTCCAGGGCGACGAGCGACAAACGGAAAAGGCGAGTTCCATAGCAGCGCGAAAAAACCGTCTATTTCAGTGTAAGGAAATTCTGAAATTCACGGAGTGCTCCTCCACGAGCGGGCTTGGCACCAGAGGTCCCGGAACCGAGCGGCCGAAAGAGCAGCGCCTCTCACTCGCTCCGTAGCGCCCCCATCGGATCGAGCGTTGCCGCGCGGCGGGCCGGCACCACTGCCGCCAGGAACGCCGCGAAAGCCAGCGCTGCGCTGGTGACCAGCAGGATGCGCGGATCGTAGGGCTTGACGCCAAACAGCTGCGCGGCCATGAGGCGGCCAGCGGCTATTGTTACCGGGATGCCAATCGCCAGCGCGATCCCCATCTGCAAGAGAGCTCCGCGCAACACAATCCCCAATATGTTGGGTCGCCCGGCCCCCAGCGCCATGCGGATCCCGATTTCATTGGTTCGTCGCTCCACGGAATACGCAGTCACTCCGTACAAACCGATCGAGGCCAGGATCAGCGCGAGAAATCCGAATAACGATGTGAGTTTGGCGATCATGACCTGCTGGTTAAAATTATTGGCCACCTGAGCCGCAAAAGTCATGAAATCCAGGACCGCGAGATCTTGATTCACGCCGGACAGCGTGCGACGCACCTGTGACTCCAGGTCCGGCACTTTCCCTAGCGTTCTTATTTCGACGGCATTTAAGTAGTGGGACCGATTTTCAAAAGTGACGAAGCGCGGATCATCGTAAGCCATCTTCTGCGAAGCGGGCAGAAAGAACATCGGCCGCATGGGGCTGGTCGGATCGCGATACATGGTGTCTTCGGTGACGCCCACAATTTCAAAACTTCCTGCGTGTTGCATGTCTAAATCGCCGAAATGTTTTCCCAGCGCGGTATCGCCCTTGAAAAACCTCTTGGCGAAAGTCTGGTTCACGATCGCTACGTGTTGTGAAGTTGGCGAGTCCTGCTCGCTGAATGATCGGCCCTGAATGATTTTCGTGCCGAGGGTTTCGAAATATCCGGTGCTGGCGCGAACCCAGGACGCGTTGTTCTGGTCGGAATCTGGCGGAGGAGGCGCCTGCCCCTCGATAAAAACGGTTTCGCCCCAGTTATCGCCCTCCATCGGGCTATACAACGAAAAGCTCACCTGAGCCACGCCCGGAATTGCGGCGAGCGAATCGTGAAGCTGCCGGTAGAGAGCCGGGATCTGATCCGGCTTGTAACCGGCCATCTGTGGATCAATGTGCAGAATGTATCGGTTGGCGGTCTCGAATCCGAAGTTTTGACTCCGCATGTTGCGTAAGCTCTGCGTCAGCAATCCTGCTGCGGAAAGCAACACCAGCGAGAGCGCGGCTTGCGCGATCACCAGCGCTTTCTGCGCCCATCCGCCACTGCGCCCGGTGGAGCGTCCGGCGCCGCGAAGCGCATCGGCAGGAGCGGTGTTAGCCGTTATCCACGCGGGCGCCACTCCGAAGAAGATTCCCGTCAGCATGGACAATGCGAAAGTGAAGGTCAGCACCGCGAGAGAGGGCGACGCGTGAATTGCCACGTAGGTATCTTGAAACGCCAGGCGCAGAATGGCGCTGGTTCCCGCAAAAGCCAGAGCCACTCCCGCCATTCCTCCCAGCACCGCTAGCACGATGCTTTCCGTAAGCACCTGGCGAATCTGTCGCGACCGTGGCGCGCCCAGCGCCGCGCGTATGGAGGTCTGAAGTTTGCGGGTGGTGGCGCGCACCAGCATTAGATTCGCGACATTGGCGCAAGCGATCAGTAGGACCAGGGCCGAAATCCACATCAAGAGATGCAAGCCAGACTGATATTGGTCCCGCAGCATCTGAACGCCGGCGCCACCCGGCGAGAGATGCAGAGTCTGCTTGGAAACGAGATCGCGCTCTCCCGGCTGCAGCTTTGCCACCGGGCTTAGCAGCCACTGTTGCAGCTCGACTTGCATATGCGCTTCAATTTGTTTGACGTTAGCGCCCGGAGCAACGCGCCCGATCACATCGAGCCAGTCCTGTTGCGGGAAATCGAGGATGCTGCTGGGGCCATCGATCAGCGGTTCCTGCGAAATCGGAATCCAGAAGGCCGGGGGTTGCTCGAGCCGGTCGCCGAAGAATCCGGGCGGAGCGACACCGACGACGGTGAATGGTTGGCCGTTTAACGCGAAGCTTCCGCCCACCACGGACCGGTCCCCGCCGTATTTTTGTTGCCACGCACGATAGCTTATGACCACCACGGGTTCAGCGCCCTTGTGATCGTCTTGCGGAGTCAGCATCCGGCCAGCGTATGGACCGATGCCAAACATCGCGAAATAATTTCCGGACACAAATTCGGTTCGTTGCGATTCGGCGGGCTGATTGCTTCCGCTGCGGCGCACGCCAGTGAGGGAGCCGCCTGCTTGCAGCGCGGCGAGCTCCACGAATCCGGACGTGTTGTCGCGAAAAGTCTTGTATTTGTCGTAGGAGAAGAGCGACCAATCGTCTTGCAGGCCGCCGTTTACGCAGCAGTTCTCAATATCGCCCACGCGATAGAGTTCGCTCGGCTTGGCCACCGGCAAGGAATTCAATAAGACCGCATGAACCAGTGTGAAAATGGCAGTCGTTGCGCCGATTCCCAGCGCCAGAGTCAAGACGGCTGTCGCGGTGAAGATAGGAGCGTGGGCGAATTGCCGGAGCGCATATCGAATATCCTTCATCGGCCGCAGATCCTCCTGCCCATTCATACGAGGGCAGTAGGATATTTGTTCAGTGGTTGGCGCTCATCGGTCAAAAACGATCCTGGAATGGGGAGACGAGAAGGAGCCGCTGCATCGCCGTGTTGCGGAAACTTGGCGTCAGAACCAATCGCTGCGGTAGGCTAACCACCAGCTGAAGAGGCCGATCGGAATTGTCGCGCCCAACGCCCACCAGAGCGGCAACAACAGATCGGCTCCGATGCCCAGCGCGGTAAAAGCGGCCCAGAAGATTTTCTTCTCCATCGGGTTATTTTAGCGCGTCAATTGCACTCGCGGCGGGAGAACCAGTCCAGAGCGCGCCGTTTCGTTACTCCACGCCCAGCCCGCGCCGACGCACGCAATTCAGTTTCAGTATGCCGAGCCGGAAGCGGTGAAGAGCGGCCCTGGAGTTTTTCCTTCAGCGATGTTTTTCAACCGGAAGAGCAGTCCGCCCCACGTGGTGTTGCACGAGACGAAGTAGTCGGACTCGGCAGCCCAGCCGGAGTGAGTGAAGAGCAGCAGTGTGCCTGGATTGTTTTCTTTAAGCGCGAAGACGAGTCTGGTCCCAGTCCACTCATTGCCGGATATGCATACCCAATCGGCCTGGCGCGGCGGCGATAGGCGCGTGAGTTCCACGCGATAGACGCTCTTGCGGTTGTAGAAGCCGATATCAATTGTGCCGTGCGTCGATTGTGTCGAGTCCGTCTCCGCGCTCTGCGGAACGGCTACAACATCCGCGGCCCACCATTTTGTGAAGCCTTCGCCGGTCGAGATCAGCGGAAACACTTCGGCGAGCGCAGCTTCGATCGAAATGGCGTGGCGAATTTCAGGCATGGTCGCGCGTTATTGTAGCGCCCGCGCAAAGATTGCGACAGCGAGATCGGCTACCGCAAATGCGGCGCATGATGCTGCGCCCGGGTTTGCTTAGCGAGGCTGGCGTCCCGCCAGGCCCGCGATGGTATCCATCAGGTCAAACTTGGTCAGCACCTCCAGCTTGCCGTCCGGCATCTCGACGAACACTGCGTGGCCCTGGTGGCTCAAGATGTGCGTGACGCGCTCGACGGGCGAATCCGCGGGCACCTGCGGCAGCGGCACTCCCATCACTTCGCGAATCACCAGTTTGTGGAGATCTTTTCCCTGCAGCGCAAGATTGAGAATCTGATCTTCGTAAACGGCGCCGATGGAATGGCCATCCTCGAAGACCGGCAATTGCGAAATGTCCTGCTGCTGCATGGTGCGCAGCGCGTGGTAGACCGTCTCGAAGGGCCGCGCCACGATCAGTTCGCGCGTCTTGCCGTTCTGGCGTTTCACGCGGACCACGTCCGCGGCGCGCAGAGCGATTTCCGCGTCCACGTAACCGTGCTCGCGCATCCAGCCGTCATTGAAAACTTTCGACAAATAGCGCGAGCCGGAATCCGGAAGGAACGCGACTACGCAATCGCCCTTTTTTGCTTTTTTGGCCACCTGCAGTGCGACGGAAATGCAGCCACCCCCGGAGCCGCCGGTGAAGAGCCCTTCGGACTTGGCCAGGCGCCGCGCCCAGACGAAGCATTCCTCGTCGGTGATTTGCACGCAATCGTCCAGAATTTTAAGATCCATGGTGCTCGGAAAAAAATCCTCGCCGATGCCTTCCACCACGTAGGTCTTGGCCTTTCCGACTTTGCCGGTCTTGAAAAATTCGTAATAGAGCGAGCCGAATGGATCGGCGCCGATGATCTGCACGCCGGGATTTTGTTCCTTCAGATAGCGCCCCACGCCGGTAATTGTCCCCCCCGTGCCCATGCCGGCCACAAAATGAGTGACGCGACCTTCGGTGTCTTTCCAGATTTCCGGCCCGGTGGTTTCAAAGTGCGCCTGCGGATTCATCGGGTTGTCGTACTGATTGGGGTAGAAAGAATTGGGAATTTCGCGCGCCAGTTTCTTGGCTACCGAGTAGTAGCTGCGCGGATCGTCGGGCTCCACGGCAGTGGGGCACACGATCACTTCCGCGCCGAAAGCTTTGAGCAGATCGATTTTTTCGCGCGATTGCTTATCGGTGATGGTGAACACCACTTTGTAGCCGCGCACCGCGGCCACCAGAGCCAGGCCCATGCCGGTGTTGCCGGAGGTGCCTTCGATAATAGTGCCGCCGGGCTTGAGTTTTCCGGTGCGCTCTGCTTCGTTGATCATCCACAGGCCGATGCGGTCTTTCACCGAGCCGCCGGGATTGAGATAATCCGCTTTCACCCAGACTTCGGCGGGGCAATCCTTCGCGAGCCGATTGAGACGAATCAGCGGCGTGTTGCCCATCGCTTCGAGGATGTTGTGACACTTCATTGCTACGATTCTCCGGCGAAGATCGTTCGTTCACGCCTCGCGCAGCTGCAAGACAAGCTTAGAGAGTTCCAGAAAAACTGTCCAGCGCGATTGGGAAGCGCTGTACTGGTTTGAGCGAGAAAAACACGAAGTGCGCAGGTCCGCCGTTTGTCTTTGCCCTTGTAGCGTCGCCTTCAGGCGAGTGCTGCTTCTTCCTCTTGCGCGCTTTTCGTGGCCCGTGTGGTGTCTCGGCGCGCGCGCGCCGCAGGCCAGCGCGGTGGCGTGATATTCTTACGTCGCGAGGGCGGCTGTGGCCTCTCTGCAATCCCAAACCGAAATGCTCTTTTACGATGGCGATTGCGGACTGTGCC
>JBAVQT010000122.1:0-4683 GCA_049694295.1 Candidatus Acidiferrales bacterium | reverse complement strand
CGGCCAAAGGAAGCAGTCTGGACACACGTCCCAAATGATCTTTTCCGTTGATGTTATAATTCGCTGGATATCGCACGTGATGACGCTCGAGCCTGGCGACGTGATCGCCACCGGCACCCCAGCGGGCGTGGGGCCGCTCTCTGCGGGCGATGTCGTCGAAGTCAGCGTCTCCGGCGTCGGTATGCTTCGCAACCCGGTCATCGGCTCCGACGAGATTTGAGATTCGCTCGACTCGCTTCTGATCCAGCGCGCGAGAGGCAAGCAGAGAAATTGTCCGGGCAATTTGCAAAGGGTGGCGCGGCGTCTGGCAAAATTTCCGGATTCTTCGCAACGCGCAAAGGCGGCCGTTGAAACAACTTCTTTCCAGCTGGCGCGAACTTCTTCCCCTGGCCGCCGTGGTCGTCGTCGCCGGCGCCGCACTCTTCTTCTGGCTGCGGCGCTCGCCCGAAGATCCTGCCGAACTCGAACGCCAGCGCCGCGCCTATCTCAATCGCGTGGGCCGTATCGTCGAAGGCCAGGTCCTCGAGATCGTGGACCACTCGCGCGAACCGCAGGCTGCGAAATCTCCGGCTCCCACGCTACTGCCCGGCAAGCGCCCGCCCGTCGCGGCCTTTAACGGCGCCCAAAAACTCCTCTACTATACCTATTCGATTTCCGGCGTCACCTACGAGACCGCCCAAGACATCACCGGCCTCGAAGAACAGGCCCACCTCTATCGCATCGCCGCTGGTCAGGTCGCCAGCGTCAAATACGACCCCTCCAATCCCTCCAACTCCATCCTCCTCGCCGACGATTGGTCCGGTCTCCATTAAACATTTGCCGGAGCCGGTCAGTCTGGCGGCTCTGGGATGTCTTCTGCGCCGCTTAGGCATTCCTACCGATTTCGTAGCTTTCGAATTCGCATTCATTGAAAGAATCTGACGTTGGCGCGCTCAGGGTGCGCATGCGTCGGAGTCGGAGATGTCGCTTGAGACGGGGAGCGGGAGAAGATTGAATTTCGTCAGCTGGGCGTTGATTGGAGGCAGGGTTTGGGTGTTCACGGCGCGCCAGCTGCTCAGCGCGGCGTTGAGCGCGACGCAATTTTCGGTGTAGGCGGCACGGGCTTCTTCGGAGGGAGCGGCGTCGCCGGTCTGGACCATGAAGGAGACGCGGGCGAGATCGCGATTGGAGGGGCCCACGCCGGGATTTTTGTCGTCGCCTTCGCTGACGGCGGTGAGTTTCGCGGAAAGATCCTTGAGCGCAGCGACGAGCTCCTTGGGAGCGGAATCGCTCTGGAGACTTTTTTGACGATCGAGGACGGCGATTTCGAGGGCTGCCGCGTCGTAAAACGTCTTGGTGCTGACGGTGAGGCCATTGGCGATGGATTTTCCCGCTGTGAGCTGGGCGTCGAGCGCGGACTGATCAACGTGGACGCGCGGATCGAGAGTGAGATCGAGCTGCTGTGCGTACTGCTTCCCATCCACGGTGAGGACGAGCGAGTAGCGCCCGGGCGAAGCCAGCGGACCGAGAGTCTGCTCGCGCGGCGTGTCTCCGGGAATGGCGTGATCGGAGAGGGTGTACTCGATGTAGTTGGCGAGACTGCCCCAATAGCTGTAAGGAAGAGTGGGTGGCGAAGGATAGTGAAGATCCCAGACGAAACGATTCAGGCCGGGAGCGTCCGGAAGTTTCACGAGCGGCCCAAACCAGTAGTCGGGGACATTTTTCGAAGTGGTGTCCGGCGGAGGAGGCGCGCTGGAAAATTGGCGAACCAGGCGGCCCTGCGCGTCGTGAATTTCCAGAGTAATGGCGGAGGCGGGAGTGGATTTCAGGTAATAGTACAAAATGGCGCCATCGGGTGGATTTTTTGCCGCGGGAAATTCGGGCGGGAGGGGAGTTTCCTGATCGTTGTCCCAGCGGACACGGACGGCTTTGGAAGGCTGGAAGAAGTGGACTGATTCGGACGATGCAATGCGGGGATCGGCCTGACGGAGAGGCGAGATGTCATCGAGAACCCAGAGAGAGCGGCCGTAAGTGGCGACGGCGATATCGTTGCCATGGACGACCAGGTCGCGAACGGTGGCGGTGGGGAGATTGAGCTGCAGCGATTGCCAATGATCGCCATCATCGAAGGAAACATAGACGCCATTTTCGGTGCCAGCGTAGAGCAGATTTTTGCGGACGGGATCCTCGCGCACCACGTAGACGGCCCAGCCGTCCGGCAGGCCGCGGGTGATTTTCTGCCAGGATTTTCCGGCGTCGTGAGTGCGGTAGATGTAGGGGCGCGCGTCGTGGTACCACATGATCGACGCGTAGGCGGAGGCGGCGTCAAAATGAGAAGCCTCGACGGAGGAGACATCGGCCTGCGGATTGGGGACGATAGGCGCGACGTATTGCCAGTGAGCCGCATTGTCGTCCGTGCGTTGGATAATGCCGTTGGAGGCGCCGACCCAGATTACGCCGGGAGCGATGGTGGAAGGCGAGACCGAAGAAATGGTGGCGGGACGCGGAGGGCGCGGGCCGCGCTCGTCATAGGCGTCATCTTCCGCGGAGGAATTTAGGGCGCGCTCGGAGGCGCCTGGATCAACATCCGCGGCGTCGAGATCCGATTCAGCGCCACGATCGGCGTCGCCATCATCATTGCGGCCTTCGATCAAGGGCGTATTGCCGCCGGTGGGAAAGTTGCGCATATCTTTCGGAGGATAGTAGATGGCGTCTTCGGTGGGAGTTGCAACGGGCGGCGGAAGCGGGCGCGCGGAGGATGATTTTTCCGCCGCGCCGGTCTGGTCTTTGGGAGCGGTGGTGAGATCGGGGCTGAGAATCTGCCAGCTTTCGCCGCTGTCGGTGGTGCCGAGCAGATATTGCGTGCCGAGATAAAGCAGGCGCGGATTCTGCGGCGAGAAAACGAGTGGCGCCATTTGATTGGAGCGGAAGCGGCTGCTGCGAACGAAGACGTGCGCGATCTGGCCGGTGTTCTTATCGAAGCGGACCACGCTGCCATACCAACCGCCGGAATAAACGATCGCGGGATTGGCGGGATCGGGAGCTATGAAACAGTATTCGAAACCGCCGATGGAAAACCAGTCGCGGTAGGTGATCTCGCCGTAGTCGCTGCGGACGGGAACGGCGGCGGTGCCGCTATCCTGCTGGGGAGCATACACGACGTATGGAAATTGATCGTCGGCGACGATGTGATAGAACTGACCGGTGGGTTGATTGAACCACGAGCTCCAGCTTTTGCCGCCGTCCACGCTGATCGTGGAACCCTGGTCCACGCCGAGAATCATGCGCTGCGAATTTTGCGGATCGATCCAGAGACAATGATAATCGTCGCCGCCAGGCGCACCTTTGTAGGCGACGAACGATCGCGTGCCGTCAGTGGAGCGATAGGTAGTGGTCTGCATGACGTAAACGGTGTCCGCGTCGTGCGGGTCCACAAAGATTCGGCTGAAATAGAAATTGCCGACAACGCGCGCGTCATGATTCAGCTTGGTCCAGGTGGCGCCAGCGTCATCTGAGCGGAAAACACCCTGGGTGATTACGGTATAGAGACGCTTGCCGCCCGTGCCGGGCGCGACTGCAACGCCCGTGCGACCCCAAGGCTCGGCGGGCAGGCCGCTAGCCGGAAGTTGCTTCCACGTGGAACCCTGATCGGTGGATTTATAGAGCCACGCGTCGGGCGCTGAACCGTCACTTTCTCCGGCGCGCCAATCGGCGGGATGCCAGAGAGCGGCGATCAGAACGCGAGGATTATCAGGATCGACGGCGAGATCGGAGACTCCGGCGAGAGCGTCTTTATAGAGAGTTTTTTTCCAGGTCTTGCCGCCGTCGGTGGATTTGAAGACACCCTTTTCGGGATTGGGAGCGGCGACGCTGAGGATGGGATGACCGAGGACGCCGACGAGAACGATGTCGGGATTGCGCGGATCGACGAGTATAAAACTGATGTATTGGGTGTTGTCCAGGCCGACGTGGGTCCAGGTGGCGCCCGCATCGGTGGATTTGTAAACGCCGTTGCCCAGGGTCTGTTCTCCAGTGCCGACGTAGATGATGTTCGGATTGGAGGGCGCGATGGCGATGGCGCCGATGGAAGCGACGTGCTCTTCGTCGAAGATCGGTTTCCAGACATGGCCACCGTCGGTGGTCTTCCACACGCCACCACCGGGTGTGCCCATGTAGTAGGTGGCCGGATCGCCGGGAATGCCGGCAACGGCGGAGACGCGGCCGCCGCGTAGCGGTCCGAGTAGACGCCAGGTGAGCCCCGAGGAGAGAGCGGGGTCGAGCGCGACGTTCGTTGCTGGAGACTGAGCGGCAGCCATCGCGGAATCCACCGAGGAAATGGATTTTTGCGCCAGAGCGGAGGATGCGAAGAGAGATAGTACGCCGGAGAAGAAGAGGGCGATGACTGCGAAAATGAAATTGCGACGAGCGACCTGCGCGCAGTAGCGCGAGCGCAAATTGTGAGAACCTCCTCGGGACTTCCGACCTTGCCGAAGCCCCATCGCCTCAGGAAGGCACTTGCGAGCCGATCCACCCCCCTCCGGTGTGCGATGACTCGCCGCCGCTTCCAGCGGAGCGAGGCTTGACGTAGCCGATCGGGCGACCTTCCAATCCTGGAGCGCCCTGCTTCGCAGGCCGTATCTCCCCCCCGCGGACGTGATCGCAAGGGACGGGGCCACGGGCGGGGTGCGGGAGCATGCTGAAATA
>JBAVQT010000121.1:0-2177 GCA_049694295.1 Candidatus Acidiferrales bacterium | reverse complement strand
CTTTTCTGCTGCGGAGCCCCATGAAATCCACTCGCTCAAGAGTTGCTGTGCCGCGTCTGCTGTTTTGCGGATCGCTCCTCGCTGTCGCGCTGTGCGCTTCGCTTTTCGTTTCGTTCACAGCGTCAGCCCAAAATGCCGCACCCGGCCAAAATGCCAACACACCCGCGGCCGATCAAAAGTCGCAGAACGTGCCGACCATTTCCCCCGTGCCTTCCAACGATCTGCTCGAATCCGGTTTCCGTCATCTATACGAATTGAAATTTCAGGAAGCGCGCCAGGAATTCGTGGCTTACCAAAAACTCGAGCCCGGCGATCCCATGGGCAAAGCCGCCGAAGCCGCCAGTTTTCTTTTCGAGCAGTTCAATCAAAAAGGCGTTTTCACCTCCGCATTTTTCACCAACGACGAGCGCTTCCTCAAGGGCGTCGAAGGCACCGCCGAGGAAAATCGCAATCAGCCCTTCGAACTCGCCAACAACCAGGCTCGCGAAGCGGCCCGCACAATTCTGAGATCCAATCCGCACGACACGCGCGCCATGCTGGTGCTCACCATGACCGACGGCATGGAATCCGACTACGACGCGCTGATCGTCAAGAAGCAGCTCGCCGCCGTCTCGCTCACCAAGCAGGCCGAAGCCGAAGCCACCGCCCTCCTCGCTATCGATCCGAGCGCCAACGACGCTTACGTGGCTCTCGGCGCCGGACATTACATCATCGGCTGCCTGCCGGGCTACAAACGCGCTTTCCTATGGATGGGCGGCATTCACGGCGACAAGGAACTCGGCATGCACCAGGAAGAAATCGCCGCCTATCACGCGCACTATTTCATGCCCTTCGCAAAAATCCTCCTCGCGCTGGCCAATGAACGCGAACATCATCCCGAGCGCGCTCGCATCCTGCTGACCGAACTGACCCAGGAATATCCCGCCAATCCTCTCTTCGCGCAGGAACTCGCCCTGGTGGCGGATCGCAAGCCCTAGCGCCAAGCGCGCCGCAAATGCGGGGACCGATTACCATTTCACACGCACGCGATAGGTCAAAGTCGCCGTGCCGTCTTTCTCGACCGGAATCTGAAATCCGATGGTCGAAGAATCCAGCTTGCTGGCCTTGAAATTCGAATTCAGCACTTGCCAATCACCGCCCACCGGCTCGCGCACTTCAACGGTCACGGCAGTGTCTTTATGATTTCGCAGCGTGATCTCATACTCCATCTCCGACTGGTTGCTTGAAATTCTCTTGTAGTCTGTTTCTTTGCGCTCGCAGACCACGTCGAACGCATTGCCGGTATAAATCCGCAGCGTCTCGTCCTTCGGCGTGTGATTGATGCGGTCTTCTCCGGCAAATAGCACGCCACCCTTCGAATCCGCCTGATAGACGCGCACCGTTCCAGCGGGCAGCGGCATTCCCAACTGGCTGGCTTGATCGTTTTTGAAGCGGTAATACACCTTCACCGTTTCCGGAATAGCGTTCCCGATTCCCTGCGGATTGCGGTAGTAGTAGGGCTGGCCCTCGGCCAGCAGATATTTCTCGACCGGCACGCTACTCGCGGTCAGCAAACTGATCTGCTTCGATTCCTTATCGCGAATCGAGGTGCGCCGCTCGAGCGTATACAAGTGATACTCCGAAAACGCCTCCTGCTGGAATTGCGGAGCGGCCCCGGCCGCGACGCCAAGCTTTGCATACAGCTCGATCCTCCCATTCACGGGCTCCGCCTGGTGCACCTCTCCCGCCACCAGTTGCAGCTTCGCATTCTCAAACGCTGTGCCGGTGTTGTTTACCAAGGTCACCCAGCCATCCAAATCCGCCGACTTCTCGTCGCGTCCCACGGTCAGCACATAGTCCGCACTCCAACTGATATTGTTCGCCAGGTACGATGCTTCCACGCGCTGCGTGCCGGCGCCGCGATTATCGAGCGTCCAGATCAGCGTGGGGCGGCTATAAAGATTTCCCGGCAGGTCCGGAAACTTGTACGAGTCGGCGCTCATGCCGGTGACGATCTGGTCGCCGATTTTCCACACCGGCCCATTGTTGTTGGCGAGCAGCAGCGCCTTGGTCTCGACGTAGCGAGTCGAACCGGCATCGCGCTCCGCGCGGACCAGCGTCACTTCTCGGCCCACATATTTCTGCAGCAACTTCTGCGGGTCGAGCAGGTCGTATTCGTAGTCCTGCTCGATCACATT
>JBAVQT010000120.1:0-6301 GCA_049694295.1 Candidatus Acidiferrales bacterium | reverse complement strand
AGCGGCTCGATGTCCGCGCTCTTCTGAATGATTCCGAGATTGTCGCGCAGCCACTGGACCAGCGCGCCGGTGATGGCGATGCTGCCCTCGAGAGCGTAGCGCGCGGGTTGGGCGCCAAATTTGTAGGCAACTGTGGTGAGCAGACCGAATCTGGAATGAACGATTTCGGCGCCGGTATTTTCGAGCATGAAGCAGCCGGTGCCGTAGGTGTTTTTGGCTTCGCCGGGATTGAAACAGGTCTGGCCGACTAGCGCGGCTTGCTGGTCGCCCAGAATTCCCGCGATAGGGACATCTTCGATCGGATCGAACTTAGCGTGGCCGTAGATTTCACTGCTCGATGCAATTCTGGGCAACATTTTTTCCGGTATGCCGTAGGCAGCGAGCATTTCGCGATCCCAGGCGAGAGTTTTGAGGTGCATCAATTGGGTGCGGCTGGCGTTGGTGACGTCGGTGATGTGGATTCCGCCTGGCGCGCCGCCAGTGAGTTTCCAGAGCAGAAAAGTGTCCACGTTGCCGAAGAGTAGATCGCCTGATTCGGCTGCCGCTTGGGCGCCGGAAACATTTTTCAGGATCCAGCGAATTTTGAGACCGCTGAAATAGGTGGCGAGAGGCAGACCCGTTGTTTCGCGGAAGCGATCCTGGCCGCCGTCGCGGGAGAATTCGGCGACTGCGTCATCCACGCGCGTGTCCTGCCAGACGAGCGCGTTGTGGACCGGGCGGCCGGTGTGGCGATTCCATACGATGGTGGTTTCACGCTGATTGGTGATGCCGATGGCGGCGAGGTCTTTGGGACGAAGGTCTTTGGAGGCCATGGCTTCGGCAATCACTTCCTGGGTGCGGCGCCAGATTTCATCGGGATCGTGCTCGACCCAGCCGGGCCGGAGAAAAATCTGCTGGTGCTCTTTTTGAGCGACGGAAACGATGCGGCCGGAACGGTCGAAGACGATGAAGCGCGTGCTGGTGGTGCCTTGATCTATGGCCCCCAAATATGCCGACACTTTGAAACCCTCCTCGTGGCTATGGAGCTTGCGCCGTCTAGTCTGTGGCAACGTCCGCTGAATCCGCCGCGGGCGACAGGCCGGCCAGCTGAATCAGTCTGGTGATTTTGTTTTTATACTCCTCCGCTGCGGCGTTTTTTTCTTCCGCCGTCCACCCGAGTTCCTTCGCGAGGATTGCTGCTGTGGGAGCGGCGGCGCGGATGGCTGCGCGCCAACTGTAAATTTGGAGACCCGTTCGGCGCATTAGCGCGTCTTCGATGGTCATGGCCATTTCGTGGCGGACGCAGTAGGCGATTTCGGCGCGGAGGGGAGCGAAGCCTGGAACGATGGGCGCGGCGAGATCGGTCTCGCTATTGGCCAGCTGCATTACTTTTTCCGCGTTGGCGCCGAATTTTTGCGCGAGATGTTTCGCGGTCTGGCCGGAAATTCCATAATCGCGCGCCAAGGATTGCCAATAATCGGGAGTGTAGCCTTCCGAGCCGCAGAGCGGATGATCGATGGTCGCGCCGGGCGTTGCAGGGCGGCCCATCGATT
Organism: Candidatus Acidiferrales bacterium; assembly: GCA_049694295.1. Classification (GTDB taxonomy): domain Bacteria; phylum Acidobacteriota; class Terriglobia; order Acidiferrales; family UBA7541; genus Palsa-295. The sequence continues at coordinate 4,769 of JBAVQT010000120.1, read as the reverse complement.
TCTGCGCCGCGTTGACGGTGTCTTCAGCCATGGCACGGTGGGTGGTCCATTTGCCGCCCATGATGCTGATGAGGCCACTGCGAGCGTCAATTTCGACCTCGTGATCGCGAGCGAGTTTTTTGGTGTCGCGCGAACCACCGGCGCTGACGAGCGGGCGCGCTCCAGCGAAGCCGCTGACGATCTGATCGGGACGAATGGCAGCCGCGAAATATCGGTTGATGTGATGCAGAAGATATTCGACATCGTGTTTGGAAAGATAGAGTTCATCTTGCAGCGTGACTTCTTCTTCGGTGGTGCCGATGAGGAGGCGGTCGAACCAGGGGATGGCGAAGAGGACGCGGCCATCGTCAGTTTTCGGAATCAGCAGGGCGTCATCGGTGGGAAAAACTTCCAGCGGCAGAACCAGGTGCGCGCCTTTGCTGAGGCGCATGCGCTGCGGGACCCCGGGCGTGGCGAGTTGGCGAATGGTGTCGGAGCGCGGGCCGGTGGCGTTGATGAAGCGAGTGGCGCGGAGGGTGAAGCGCTGCTGCGAAAATTGGTCTTCCGCGGCAACGGTTTCCAGCTTTCCGTTTGCGTCTTTCGTGAATGCGATGACGCGGGCGTAATTGAGAGCTTCGCCGCCGGCTTCAACGAAGGAGTTGATGAGCGCGAGGTTGTAGCGCGCGTCGTCGAACTGGCCGTCGGCATAGGCGATGCTGCCGACGAAGCGATCGGGCGCGAGACCGGGCATACGCAGGAGCGTTTCTTCTTTGGAGAGAAATTTGCTTGGGAACAGGCGGGCCTGGCCGGCAATCCAGTCGTAGAGTTTCATTCCCAAGCCGGTGTAGACGACGCTGAACCAGCCGCGGCAGGGAATCAGGAATTCCATGGGACGCGAGAGGAAAGGACCGTTGCGCAGCATGTGAATGCGTTCGTGGAGGGCGCGATTCACGACTTCGTACTGCGCGGGATCGAGGCGCTTGACCGCTTGTTCGAGGTAGCGGACGCCGCCGTGAATTATTTTGGTGGCGGCGCTGGAAGCGCCGCTCGCGAAATCGGCGCCATCGAGCAGTACGGTTTGCATGCCGCGCAATTGGGAATCCAGGGCGCAACCCGCGCCCGTGGCTCCCGCGCCGATTACGCAGACATCGAATGACTTGCCTGCGACGCTCGCCAACGCTGCGTTTCGGCTCTTCAACAGGGCTCGTTTCCTACGGCAACATCGCTGCGCGCTGCGACGGTAGATACGCGGCGCGCTCATTGGGATCAGCGCCTGCCTGAGCGGCGGAGAGCTTCAGCGGTGAGTCCTCGAATGGTTGCGTCGCCATGGCATTCCTCGCGATGGTGAGATACAGCGCCCGATTCTAACGCTTCCGGGATGAATGAAGACAGGGCGCCGAGCGGAATACATTTTTCATCGGAATGCTACCAGCGGGTCAGCGGGCCGGGCGCGCGGTGGTGCCGCGAACCACAAATTCCGGTTCGATGGCAATTTCGGGAACGTATTTGGCGCGCTCCTCGATTTGATCGAGCAAGGTGCGCGCCGCGATTTCGCCCATTTTCGGGAGCGGTTGCCTGACGGTGGTCAGCGCAGGGCTGAGGTAGGCGGCGCTTTGAATATCGTCGAACCCGACGACGGAAACATCGTCTGGCACGCGCAAGCCGGCTTCGCGGAAAGCGAAAATGGAACCGATCGCGGAAATGTCGTTGTAGGCAAAGAGCGCGGTGAACGGGCGCTTGCGCGCGAGAAGTTCCTTAGCACGCGGATAGCCGAGATTCGGACTGGGATCGGCGCCCACGAGCTGGATGATCAATTCCGGACGCATAGGAATCCGCAATTCCGCCGCGACTTCGCAAATCGCGTTCCAGCGGTCATCGGAATCCGAGCTGGCGGTGGAGCCCTTCATGAACGCGATTCTCTGGTGGCCCAGGTCCAGCAGATGCTTTAAGGCCAGGAATGCGGCACGGCGGTGATCCAGGACGATATTGGTTACGTGTTCGAGACCGCGATGGCCGGCGATGGCGACGGTAGGGAGCGGAGGATCGTCGGTCAAGCGCGTGTCCACGCTGATGAAGCCTTCCACTCCGCGTTCGCGCAGCATATTCGAATAGGTGGCGAGAAGTTTCGGGTCGTGATGGTGAGCGACGGTAAGGAAGAAAAAATTCTGTTCTCGCAGGTAGCGTTCGATGCCGCCGATCAAGATGGAACCGTAAGCGTCGCCAATTTCCGCGAGGATCACGCCGATGGTGTAGGTGCGCTTGACGCGCAGGGAGCGCGCGAAATAATTCGGACGGTAATTGAGCTCGCGGGCGGCGGTGAGGATGCGATTCTTGGTGTGCTGAGGGACAGAACGGGAAGCGGAGGAATTGTTGAGGACCGCCGAGACGGTACTGGGAGTGAGTCCGACGTGCTCGGCGACGGAGCGGAGCGTGACGGCGGGTTTCTCGGCTGACGCTTTTTTGCGAGTAAACGATTTCATGGGGCAGATTCCCTTATTTGGTGCGACTCGCGCGAATTCCGCGGCCAAATCGAGCGGGGATTGTATCGCAGAGAACGGCCTTGAAAGCAAGGAAATCCAGCGATTGCTAATTTGCTCGAAGAATAACGATATTTTTAGCTTGACAAGAAAAGCCAACTAGGGCTAAATCTGCGCCATCGGGGATAGTGGGAAAATACTAGGCCAGAGGCCAGTAGAACAACGATATTTCTCGCGGCTCCGAAATCGTGAGGATTTGCGGCGAAGGTACCGGGGACTTGGCTTCAAGGGGTGGTAACGGCTCAAGCGGGAGCGCTGAGGCTGATGTGGGAGCTGCCGGGGACAACGCCGGCGGCGCCGTTCTATCAACGCCGGCCTGGCACACGAAGGAAGCGCTCACCCGGATTTTCCGGGCCATTCTAAAGTTCAAGCAAAAGTGATCGAGCACGGATCGAGAAGTGATTTGGGGATCGCGTCCGGAAATCTGAGTTTTCGAACTCAGAAATACCCGTCTCCGACGACGCGAAGGATTTCTTGGGTGGGAGGCACTCCATGAAGAGTTTTGTGCGCTGGGCACTGGCATTTTGCGTGGTGTTGTTCATGGCCGGACCGTTGCTGTCGCAAAGCAGGAACACCGGTGAGATCCGCGGCACGGTGACGGATTCGTCGGGCGCCGCGGTGGCGGGCGCGACCGTCACGCTGAGCAACATTGATACGGGAGTGACGAAGGACTTCGTCACCAATGCGGACGGCATCTACGACACGGTATCGACCCCGACTGGGAACTACAATATTACCTTCACCGCGAAGGGGTTCAAGAAGCTGGTGCGCGGTCCGGTCACGCTGCAGGTAGACGTGATCACGGAAGATGGCAGCCTGGAGGTGGGCGCGGTATCGGAGACGGTAACGGTGAGCGCGGCTGGCGTGCCGCTGCTCAACACCGAGACCGGACACTTGGGTACGATCTTTGAAGCACAGACTATAGCGAAGCTGCCTCAGATCGGCTTCGGAATCACCGGCAACGACTGGGCCAACTTTAATGTGCTGCTCCCCGGCGCCACCGGCTCGGCAACCGCGCCTGGCTCGGAGGGGAGCGGAAATTACAACGCTGGAGACGCCGTTTCGATCAACGGCAACTTGCCGAACTACGCAAACTACCTGCAGGACGGCGGTGTGGTCCAGCTGCCGGTCAGCAACAACGTGGACAACACTCTTTTCGAAGCGATCTCCGAGGTTCAAATCACGACGTCTTCGTTCTCCGCTGAGTACGGCATTGGCGGCGCGGTTTTCAACCAGATCACCAGGAGCGGAACGAACAGCATTCACGGGTCGGCATACGAATATTGGCAGAACAGTATTCTGAACGCGGCTCCGTATTTCGGAACGGCTACCGGACCTGGCGGCTCGATCGTTCCATCGCCAGTGGGGTATTTGCGCTACGACGAATATGGCGGGTCCATCGGCGGCCCAATCATCAAGAATAAGCTCTTCGCCTTCTTCGTGATGGACAAGATATACAACAACGCGGCGGCATTCCCCACGACCGGCACGACGCCGACACTGGCGGAACGGGGCATGGGCACCGCGTATCCCGGCGCTTACGATTTCAGCGCCGCCGGCCTTCCCACTCTCTACGACCCGACCAGCTGCGGCACTCCGGGTTGCACGCGCACGTCGTTCGCAGCGGAGAACACGGGAGCGCTGGCCGGGGTGAACGCAATTCCAGCGGGCGATATCGATCCGGTGGCGGCGAAAATTCTAACGTACTTTCCATTGCCGAACGCGGGAACTCCGGGACAGCTGAATAACAACTTCTCCACCATTCTGCCCGCGCCAAATCCGAACCTTCGATTCTTTGGCCGCCTTGACTACAATATGTCCGAGAAGAATCACATGAGTTTCTCGATCAGCCAGAAGAACAATCCCGGCGTCAATAAGTATGGGCCGTTCGCATGCCCGCTGAATTGCTTTTCGGGAGACATTGACGGCTACAACGCGCAGTTCACGGATACTTGGACGATCAGCCCGACGGTGGTGAACGAGTTCCGCATGGCCTATACGAAGCAGGGGAACTGGTTTATTCCGGACACGGTGGGGTTCAACGCTGAAAGCACGCTGGGGCTGCAATACGCGAAGGCCGACGTTTTCCCGCAGATAAATGTGGGAGGCAACGGACTTTGCTGTTCGGGTGGGCTGGCTCCCGGGACGAATGCCATCTACATTGAGAATCTTTACGACCCATCGGACGTGATTACGCTGGTTAAGGGCAAGCACATCCTGCACTTCGGAGCCGAAGTGCTGATGGGCCAGGGC
>JBAVQT010000119.1:0-2756 GCA_049694295.1 Candidatus Acidiferrales bacterium | reverse complement strand
AGCGGGAACTGGTCGAGCTATCCTCCGCACAAACACGACGTTCACAATCCGCCAGCCGAAGTGGACCTCGATGAAACTTATTATTACCGGATCAGTGAACCGGAAGGATACGCGTTCCAGCGCCTGTACGACGCCGCGGGAACGCGCGATAACACGCTCACACTCAGCGACGGCGATCTGGTGCTCATTAAGGATGGCTATCATCCTGTCGTCGCGGCGCACGGGTACGACGTGTATTACCTCAATGTGCTTGCGGGCAGCGCCCGTTCGATGGCCGCTAGCGATGACCCGCGCTACGCGCACCTCCGCAAGGCCGGTTTAGAGCGCGACCCACGCGTGCCTTTAGTTCGCGCCAGCGGAGCGCAGCGAAATTTGTAGAGGCTTTCTCTAGGCGGCGGGAATATTGCCGGAAATTATCTCAGACGGCTGATGCGCGCGGGAGTGCGGTCGGGATCTTTGGCGAAGCTTTCCGGGCCGGAAAAGGAGATGTCGGTAATGCCATATCAAATTGGAATAGTTGGAGCGGGAGGCATTGGAAACATACATGCCGCTATTTTAGCCAGGGATTCACGCGTGAAGCTTCGCGGCTTTTTTGACGTGGAGACGGCGCGCGCAGAGGCCATGGCTGCGAGGTTTGGCGGCCACGCCGCCCGATCGCTTGAGGAGCTTTTCAAGGAATGTGACGCCATTTTTGTTTGCACTCCCAATACGACGCATGAAGAAATCGCCCTGCAAGTTCTGGAAGCGGGCAAGCATGTGTTCTGCGAAAAGCCGTTCGCGCTGAATTTGGAATCGGCGGCGCGACTGCGTAATCGCGCGAACAGCTCTGGACTTATATATCAGCTTGGCCATAATCGTCGTTTTGCGCCAGTTTACAAGACTCTTAAGGGCGCGATTGACAGAAACGAGCTTCGGCCGCTATCCGTGCACGCCAAGATGAACCGCGGCGAGCTGCGGAATCCCCCGTGGGTTTGGAATGCCGGCCTCACAGGCGGCTTTCTGTACGAAACGCCGGTGCACATGTTCGATCTGATGATGTTTTTCTTCGGAAAGGTGGATTGGGTGGAGGTGGCTGCGCGCGCTCACGAGCATGACGAACTCGATGACTTTTCCATCTTACTGAGTTTCCAATCCGGTTTGCAGGCGACCATGAAAACGTTCGCCCATGCCAGCTGGCACTTCCCTTTCGAGCGTTTTGAAGTTTACGGAATGCACTCGACGTATGAGACGTTCGAGATGGAAAGAATTTCCTTCACCAACGGCTTGGAAACGCGCACCACCGCTTACGATTTTTCTCTCGCGACCATGCATGAGAAATGGGGCTACATCGAAGAGGACCTGCTTTTCGTCGATGCCCTCGAGGGTAAATCGCCTTCCCCTGTTACTGCCGACGATGGTTATAACGTCGTCGAATTGATCGAAGCTTGCTATCAAAGCGCCAGGGATGGCGCGCGCCTCAACCTGGGAGCGCTCGTAAAGGAGGGCTAAGTTGGATAAATTCTCGGAACGAATTCGCTTTGCATCTGCTCCTGTCAGTTGGGGCGTGCAGGACGATCCCGGGCCGGCCTGGAAGCAACCCTACGAGCAAATCCTCGAAGAAATCGTTTCGGCCGGCTACACCGGCACGGAATTAGGACCTTATGGATTCTTCCCCACCGATCCGGCTGTTTTGAATAAGACCTTGCAGCGCTTTGGATTGACCATGCTTTCTTCCTTTGTTCCCGTTCCAATCACTGAACCTTCGCACGCGGAGAAAGTTATCGAACACGTCCGCAGGGTCGGCACACTGCTCTCGGCATTGGGCGCCCGCCTGCTTGTTCTTGCCGATTGCCAAACGCCCCAACGAAGGGAAATCGCCGGTCGAGTTCCCGTGGACGGAAGCAAATCACTGAAACTCGCTCAGTGGAAAGGCGTGGGAGCTGTCATCCGCCGGGTCGAGCAGTCCGCCGCGGAATTCGGTCTCGGCGTTGTCTTCCACCCTCACGTTGCCACTCACGTCGAAACTCCTAAGGAGGTGGAATCCCTTTTCGATGTGCTGGCTGGCACGTCGGTCGGTCTGTGTCTGGATACCGGGCACTGCGTTTACGGAGGCGGAGATCCAACGGACGAGGCGCGGAAATACGGTTCCGTGCTGCAGTATGTGCATATCAAAGACATCGACGCGCGGATTCTCGGAGAGGCTCGGCGTCAGAAACTTAATTTTGAACAGGCGATTGGTGCCGGAGTATTCTCTCGGATCGGAAGCGGATGCATCGATTTCGACGGCTTCTTCCGATTCTTGGCGGAAAGCAGCTATTCCGGATGGGCAATCGTCGAGCAGGATGTGATCTACGGAAAGGCAGCCATTGCCCCCGTAGAGAGCATGCGCGCCAGTCTGAGCTATCTGAAAACCGTAGTGTCTAATCTCTCGCGCGCACGCCGACTCGCGTAAACCCCCCGGTCAATTGGAAGTAGCTGCGAGCGGGAGTGAACCAGCTTATGCCGCTTGAAGTTTCATCTGCGGCCCGAATGCCCGGAGATATTCGGCCAACACTTGCCGAGCGACATCGGCAGGGCCGACCAGAGGGTTCTTCTCCAAAGCCGCAAGCGCCAATTCGTGCGAATGCTCCACACAAGCACGCACCGTAAGCCGTTCATACTCCTTTACCTGGAGCAACAAGGGACGAACCGCTTCGGGCGCGTTCCCCACCGCGAGCGCATGAACTCCGCGAGAAGAGACTTCGCACGGTAGTTCCACTGCGTCATCGGCATCGAGA
>JBAVQT010000118.1:0-3260 GCA_049694295.1 Candidatus Acidiferrales bacterium | reverse complement strand
GCTCGAAGCCGCAGTGACCGCGAGCAATGCCGAAAGGCCAATCACACAGACGAACTTTATTTTCATCCGATTAATTTCCTGGGCTTTTTTATGCGGGCGATTATTTGCGCGCATCGCTCCCGCTGTTGCGAACAGCTACAGCCCCATGGGGCGCGTCTCCATGATATCCACTTCGCGCTCGAGTTTTCGCATCAAGTTGTCGTTGATCTGATTTTCATTGCGAAGATGAAGCAGGGTGGCGCGCTGCAAGGCGCGCAGTTGGCCGGCGATCTCGCGGAAACGCTGATAGTCCTCTTCGCTGTAGCCGGTGTTTTCGGCGATTTTACCGGTGAGGACGTTGAGGCGGTGCCGTTCGGCGCGAACCAGCAGATCGTAGACACGCGCAAACTCGGGCTTATCGCCTTCTTTGGCGTGCTCGAGATACGCGAGCGCCGCGTCGGCCACCGCTTGCCGGGCGAACTGCTCCTCGGGGTTCACGCCTTCGGGAGTGGAGATGCCCAGGCGGCGAATCAGCGGAGGCAGAGTGAGGCCCTGCAGCACCAGCGTCACGAAGATGACGCAGAAGGTGAGGAAAATGATCATCGCGCGCTCGGGAAAAGGCTCGCCGTCGCCCAGGAATTTCGGAAGCGAAATCGCCGCGGCCAGCGCGACCACGCCACGCATTCCCGCCCAGCCCAGGACGAAGACGGCGCGCCGGTCTGGAAACGGTTCGGGCTGGCCCAAGACGCGCCGACGCATCCAATTGCTGAAGAAAGCGCCGGGAAAAACCCAGATCATCCGCAGCAGGATAACGATGATGCTGACGAGCGCGCCGTAGAAAAGCAGATGGGACATTCCCATGCCATGAAACTGCGAAAGAATTACCGGCAATTGCAGGCCGATCAGGATAAAGACCAAGCCGTTGAGCACGAAGGTGAGCGTACTCCAGACGGCATCGGAGGTGAGCCGCGCGGCGGTGGAAAAATACAGGCTGCTCTTGTGACCGAGATAGAGGCCACAGACAACCGTGGCGAGCACGCCCGAGGCGTGCAGGCTTTCGGCGATCAGATATGAGAAGTACGGGGCCATCAGGCTGACGGTGATTTCGACTGCGGCGTCTTCGATGCGCGTTTCGATCCAGTGCATGCACCAGGCCACGCCAAGACCGAGGAGAATGCTGCCGAAGACGAGGTAAAGCATGGTGGCAACATCTCGCGCCAAGCTGGGCGCACGGCCGGTGACGACCAGGCCCACGGCGATCTGGAGAGCGAGCAATCCCGTGGCGTCGTTGACCAGGCTCTCGCCTTCGAGCACATCAACCAATTTGCGTGGCAGGCGAAGACGTTTGGCGATCGAGGTGGCGGCGATCGAATCGGTGGTGGCGACGACGGCTCCGAGTATCAGGCCGGTCTCCCAATTGAAGCCGGGAAGGAACCATCGCGTGGTGGCGGCCACGCCCCAGACGGTGAATCCAACGAGGCCGAAGGCGAGAAAAATGATGCTTACCAGGCCGTAGCGAAAGTCACGCCAGGAGGTGACGAAGGCGCTAGAAAAAAGCAGCGGTGGAAGAACGCCCAGAAAAATGATGCTGGGATGGAGCGTCACGCGAGGAATGCCGGGAATGAAACTGATCAGGAGGCCGCCGATCACGAGAACGATCGGATAAGGCGTCTTAAAGCGCTTGGCCAGAACCGCGAGGATCACCACGAAGAAGAGCAACAGCAGCACGACAGTTTCGGCCGATCGGATGCCGGCGGCGTTCATGCGAGGAAGTCTGCGCTTTGTCCTGTGAGAATTTAGAAGCGAGCAAGCGCCCATAGCCTACCACGCGGACGCGAGGCTTGTGATCGGTGAATCTGGGAGGATGCCGGTAGAAAGGTTTGCGGGAAATTATCGGGAGGACGATTGCGGAGGCGGCACGCGAGGGCGCGATTTTTTGGCGCTGGATTGTTGTTGGGGAAATTTCGCGGCGCGCTTATTTTTGGATGCGCGGCCACCCAACAGAACTCGCTCGAGCAGATGATCGAGAAAGCGCCCAATCACGCGAGCGCGCGCCTGCGGAGATTTGGCGCGCTCGAGATAGAGCATGAGTTGGCGGCGATGACCGGGTGGCAACGCGTCGAATTCCTTGCGGGCCTTGGGACGATTTTTTAATGCCGCGCGCAGATCGCCGGGGACGGGCATTTCGCGCGACGCGCCATCGAACGCGAGGGTGACGCCGATCAGATCGCCGACGTCCGCTCCGCCCGCAGCTTTGCGCAGCGGAGTATTGAGCTGCAGGCGATAGAGTCCGGCGCCGGCCGGGACGAGGGTGGTGCGGTTGGAGCAGCCGTTGACGGTGGCTACGACGGGGATGTGCCGGGTCTGGCCGGATTCTTTTTCGAGCGCGCGAGCGATGTCTTCAGGGACGTTGACATGGCGCATCATCCAGATTTTGTAGATTGTGGCTTGGAAGCGGCGCAATTTGGAGGATGTCATTTTGGTGGGCATTATGCGGCAAAAAAGGCAAAAGGCCGCAGCCGCTGGAAAGAATGTGGCCGGGAAATAAAAAAGGCTCCGATTGCTCGGAGCCTTTTTCGAATTTAAATCCTGGCGGTGACCTACGTTCCCGCGTCGTTTCCAGCGCAGTATCATCGGCCCGGCGAGGCTTAACTTCCGTGTTCGGGATGGGAACGGGTGTGACCCTCGCGGTAAGACCACCAGGAAACTTGGGATGCCGGGGCGCCTCGCGGAATAGAGGCGAGCGAAAAGCCCCAGAATCGAAACCTGGGAAGATTTATTTGACAACGAAGGAAGCGGTGTAAACCGCGAATCGTGCTGGAAAGTAGCGCGATGCGAAAGGCAACTTAGCTGTGTTGCGCTGGGCCTGGGATCCGGCGGCAAGCCGGAGCAAGGAACAGCGACGAACCAGGAAAGTTTTATGGTTAAGCCGAACGGCCGATTAGTACGGGTTAGCTACACGCATTACTGCGCTTCCACCTCCCGCCTATCAAAGTCGTAGTCTTCGACTGGCCTTCTTACCCCCCCGCAGGAGGGTTGGGAAACCTTATCTTGAGGCGAGCTTCTCGCTTAGATGCTTTCAGCGATTATCTCTTCCAGATTTCGCTACCGAGCGATGCCACGGGCGTGACAACTCGATCACAAGAGATCTGTTCATCCCGGTCCTCTCGTACTAGGGACAACTCCTCTCAAGTTTCCTGCGCCCACACCAGATAGGGACCGAACTGTCTCGCGACGTTCTGAACCCAGCTCACGTACCGCTTTAATAGGCGAACAGCCTA
>JBAVQT010000117.1:0-3871 GCA_049694295.1 Candidatus Acidiferrales bacterium | reverse complement strand
CGCCGAGGCGGTCGCGGTCGGAGCGTCAGCGCCGGACGATCCTGCGGAACTTTTCCTCAACGGACTTCCGCACTGCGAACAAAACCGTGCTCCCCGCTCTACCTCCGAGCTACACTGCTGGCATCGTTCCATTTGCAACGGCTCCCACAATCCTTGCGATATTTTACCTCGACTTGAGAGCCTTGACGCGTGGCGTTGAAGTCAGCCGGAGCGGCGAGTTGCACGAATGGCCGGCCTACCGCCAAGGCACGATTCAGTGATTTTACATGACACTTACATGACACCTGACGTTTCAAAAGCAAAACCTGAAAATCAGGCTCTGTAAGTTGCTGAGAGAGAAGGAGAAGTTGGCTCCCCGGGCTAGATTCGAACTAGCAACCCTTCGGTTAACAGCCGAATGCTCTACCGTTGAGCTACCGGGGAACCGCATGAGCGGGCTTCTAATCTACACCAGGATGCGGCGGTGCGTCATCCCGCGATTTGGCTGATCGGGAGTTGAGGCGCGCGAGATCGTCAGGCGCTGAACGGTGCTTGGCTCTGCGCGTTCCCAACGCAAATCTTAGCGGCATCCCGCGCTTACCCAAAGCGAATATCAGCGGCGCCCCGCGCGTGGCTAAAGCGAATATTGGCGGCAATCCACGCGTGCCCTACGCGAATATTAGTGGCGCTCCGCGCGCGCCCTAAGCGAATATTGGCGGCGCTCCACGGAAGCCATTGCATGGACCGGTCCTATTGCGCTGTCACTCACCTGCGTTGGGGCTGGCCATGCGATCTCATACCTGTCAGCAACACGCTCAGATGGCGCCTGGCGAATTACCGGCTGACTCCCGGAGATTTAAGGCTTGACAAACCCATAACTCGCAAGTTATGAATTAAGCATGCTTGCCACCTCGGGAGAAGTCTTCACAGCCTTGGCCGACCCGACCCGCAGGGCGCTCTTCGAGCGGCTGAGCCGCGAAGGGGAATTGACCGTGCGGCTATTGACCGACGACTCGGGCGTCTCGCAGCCTGCGGTATCAAAACATCTGGGAGTCCTGAAGCACGCGGGTCTGGTGAGCGCTCGACACAAGGGCCGACAGACTCACTACAGCGCCCGCCCGCGCGCGCTCGCGCCGCTGGTGGACTGGATGAGTTACTACAGCCGCTTTTGGCACGACCGGTTTGACCGCCTGGAAGACTTACTCAAAAGGATGGACCAATGACTACGGCCGGCGCGCGCTCACTGGTGATCGAAAAAGAACTGCCATATCCGCCGGGAAAAATCTGGCGCGCTTTAACGGAAGGCTCGCTAATCAAGGAGTGGTTGATGGACAACGACCTCGAGCCTGTGGTGGGCCATCGGTTTCAATTCCGCGCCACGCCCGTGCCCCAGTGGAACGGCATAATCGATTCTGAAGTCCTGGTCGTCGAACCCAACAAAAAGCTCTCCTATAGCTGGGGCACGCTGGGGCTTGAGACCATCGTGATCTGGACCTTGGCAGCAACAAACGGCGGAACGCTACTGCGCTTTGAGCAGTCTGGCTTCGGTCCCGGGCGAGAGGCCAACTACAAGGGCGCGAAATATGGCTGGCAGAAGTTCATCGGCAACCTGGAACGAGTGGTCGCCGGGCTGGAATAACTTGTCGCCGTGAAGTTCGGCTGGCAAGGCTGGAACGCCGAGTACGCCAAGCAGTTCGGCGCCGAAGCTCCGAGCTGACTGCCCAAGGGCGCACAGTAAGAGATGGCAAAAACACCCACGATGTGAAGGAGGAAATGCAATGAAGATCAAATGGACCGGCATATACGTGAACGATCAGGAAAAAGCACTGCGTTTCTACACCGACGTCCTGGGTTTCCGAAAGAAGGCCGATTTCTCACAGGGGCCATATCGATGGCTAACTGTCGCTGCATCGGAGGATCCGGATGGGATGGAGCTGATCCTGGAGTCCAACAGCAATCCGGCGGGGAAAGCCTACCAGGAGGCTTTGTACTGCCAACAGATGCGGGCGGCTCAGTTTCTGGTGAACGACGTGCAGGCCGAACACGACCGTCTGGCCGCTCTGGGGGTAAAGTTCACGATGCCGGTCACCAAGGTTACCGGGTCGATTATTGCGGTGCTGGATGACACTTGCGGGAATCTGATTCAGCTCATTCAGGTGGCCTGGTAAGCGAAGAGGCTTCGACGATTTATCTCGAAAAGAGCGGCGCAACAAAACGCCGCAGCGAACCGCCTGCCGGCATAGCATCGGGTGGCGAAACGAAGGATCGGAGGGAACATGAAGGCGACAAGTCGTCCGAATAGCGAGGCCACTGCAGCGAAGATCACCAAGCGGATTCAAGAGCTGGGGGATTGGAGGGGAGAGACCCTCGCTCGTGTCCGTCAGCTCATCCACGATGCCGACCCCGACATCCAGGAGGAGTGGAAATGGGAAAAGCCAAAATCCCCGGGAATCCCCGTCTGGTACCACGACGGCGGCATCTGCACGGGGGAATCGTACAAGCAGGCGGTGAAGCTCACCTTCTTTCGCGGAGCCTCGATCAAAGACCCGAAGAAACTCTTCAATTCCAGCCTGGAAGGAAATATGCGGCGGGCGATCGACTTCCGCGAAGGGGAGAAAATCAACGAAGCTGCGTTCAAGGAACTCATCCGCGCCGCGGTGGCGGCCAACTCCGCGGCGCGCGCTCCACGGGCAGCCAAGAAGAAGTAAGCCCGGCTCTCAGGGGCACGATGTACGCCGGAGTTGGCGAATCTCTCTCACGAGCGCCATCCTACGCCGGCATCGTGCATATTCTCGGATACCCTGAAATTGCTGACGATCATCGGAGATTGAAAGGCGCTCGGAGCGATAGCCATGCTTGTGCGGGGTTTCGCGCGACTGGAATTCTCCGTCCTTGCAGGACGCTACAGCGAATGCGCGCGATTTACCGTCTTCCCTTATCATCCCGTGACTGCGAGCGGCTTCGCTCCCACTCTCTGATCTCGTCTTGCAACTCGGTCTTTCTCGTTTCGATCGTTTCCGTTGCCAGTCGCCGTTTAAGTTCCGCGATTCGTCCGGCTACAAAGTCCGGGCGACCTGATTTCTTAGGCTTTTCGAAAAGTCCCACGGCTGTCCCCCTTTGGCTGAGCAAGCAGTCGCTTTACGTCTGCGAGCGTTGCGACCCTTACTTGCGAGAGCGTCTTGGTGTGTGATCGTTTTGTTTTCGGCATGATCCATTCTGCCACCAATTGGCCGCTGGAGTCTGTTTCTTCTGGCACTCCTGTTCCAGATCTCACGCGCAGTCACGGGCTGCCAACCCGCTGGCGGCTGATGAGCATGCTTACCCAACCTGTTCGCAAGGACCAATACTGAACTTGTCCGGTAATCCGTGCGGGTTCAAAGGGTCGACGCAACAGACAGAACCAACGGACCAGTGGGCAGGCACTAAGCGGACATCCGTAAGGGTTTAAATCCGCATCCCGTCCGGGCCGAGCGTTAACCGTACTTGAGATCGGTGCTCTGTCCGACCTCGATGATGTAACCGTACGGATCGCGGATGTAGCAGCGAATCTCGCCGTACTTTGCAATAGGTTCCGTTAGGAACTCGGCCCCTCGACTTTTCCACAATTCGTAGCACGCTTGAATATCGGCAACGCGGAAATTCATAAAGCTGTTGATGTGATTCGGGTCGGGCACGCTGAGCGTTACCGTGGGCTTGTCCGGCGTCGGCCCGCCACCCACATTCAGAATCATCCAGATATTCGCAAGCTGAAGGTAAGGAGGCGCGTTGCCGTCGCCCATGGTCAGAATGCGAGCGCCGAAGACCTTCTCATAGTAGTGAGCCGATCGCTCGACGTCGGTGACGGTGAGAAAATGCGCGATACTGATCCCGTCCTTCGGGGGCATCTCGTAGC
>JBAVQT010000116.1:0-2153 GCA_049694295.1 Candidatus Acidiferrales bacterium | reverse complement strand
ATCCAGGAGCGCCCGAAAATTTCTACTGAATGGGGTTGCTATATCCGGCGTCGCGAGGATCGATGGGTTTGCGGCCCGCGAAGCCTTCGTCCTGACGATGATAGAAGCGAATGCGATCCTCGCCGAGACGCCAGCAGAGATAGACGTCTTCGTCGCCGATGCGCGAGGGGAAATCCAGCAGGCCCTGCTCGAGGTCTTTCACCACGCAGCCGGTGGAGTGAATGCGCTCGACCGCTTCCTGGATCGTGTCTTCCAGGCGATTGCGCTCCATGCGCATACCCGCCACGTTCTCGTACGAAATTTGCATGCCGCCGGAACGCTGAATTTTTTCGGCGAGCGAGCGAAGTTGCCCTTCGGCTTCAGCCATTTTGCGGCGCGATTCCATGGCCTCAATCAAAATCGGTTCGATCTGCACGCGCAGGCGCTCTGCTTCGGTAAGCGAAAAGTTTTTGGCTTCTTCGTCGGCCATGATTTCCTTTGATTGCTCCTTGCGATTTGCCTCAGCCGCCGATGGAGACCATGGTGCGCGAAGGCGGCGCGAAATTCGGCTCGTTGATGCGGTGGCCTTTTTCTTTTTGCATTACCACGCGGCGGATTTCGCGCGCGATGTCTTGGTCATCCGCGCCCCCGCGCAGCAGGAATTTCAGGTCATGGTCGCTGCGGCTGAAGAGGCAGGTGCGCAGCTTGCCGTCGGCAGTGAGGCGAATGCGCGAGCAGGCTCCGCAGAATGGCTCGGAGACCGGCGCGATCAATCCGATTTCGCCGCCGCTGCCGTCGGCGAAGCGGTATTTGCGGGCCGTTTCGCTGCGTTGGTGAGCGACGGGGACGAGCGGCCAGCGCGCGGAGATGCGGCGATGAATTTCCGCCGCGGTGACCACCAGGTCGCGTGTCCACGCGCGGTCGGCATCCAGCGGCATGTATTCGATGAAGCGCATGATCAGGCTGCGCTCGCGGGCGAATTCGGCGAAGGCCTCGATTTCATCGTCGTTGATCCCGCGCACCAGGACTGCATTTACTTTCACGGGTCGCAGCCGCGAGCCTTGCGCGGCGTCAATGCCCGCAATCACGTGGTCGAAGGATTGGGTGCGTGTGATGCGCTCGAATTTCGCGCGGTCCAGCGAATCGAGGCTGATGTTGATGCGATCCAGGCCGGCCGCGAGCAGAGCATCGCAGCGCGCGGCGAGCAGGTGCGCGTTGGTGGTGATCGAAAGATCGGCGACGCCCGCAGTTTTCAGGCGTCCAATGAAATCTTCCACGCCGGGCCGGACCAGCGGCTCTCCTCCGGTGACGCGGACTTTGCGGATGCCCATGCCGCCGAGGATGCGCACCAGGCGTTCGTACTCACCCCAGTCGAGTAGATCGCCCTCAGGCATGTGATGCTCGGGCCGCGCGGAGCGGCAGTAGACGCAGCGAAAGTTGCAGCGGTCGGTGACGGAAACGCGTACTTCCGTAATTTGGCGTCCGAATTTGTCGATTAGCGTCACGGGTTCGGGTTGCGCGTTAGCGCGACGTATTCCTTCGATATTGGGCGCGGCGCGAACAGTAGCAATTTGCGCGCGGCGAAGCACCATTCTACGCTGTGAGAGAGGCTGCGGCAAACGAAGCAAATTGGGCGCGGCGGGCGAGTTGGCAGTAATCCAGCCGGTCGGGAGGTACGAGCCGCATTCTGGCTCAGCTCGAGTCAAATTGGAGCGGCGCGATAGTGGCGAGCTTTTCACTTCGGATGATTCTGGCGGAAGCGCGGGTTTCACATGCGCAATGCAGGCAGCGATCTCTCCTATATCCTTATATTTAAGGAGAATATGTATCACTTGTGATACTAAGAGGGCGATTCGTGGTACGATTTTCCGCGTTTCTTAGAATAAACTGCGAATTTCGGATCGGCGGCGCGCGAGGTGGCACAGGCAGATGCGCATGAGATCCGGTTTCGAACCGTCATCTGGAGGAACTTATGAGCTGGACCTCTTCCTCTTCGTGGCGAATGGGCGGTTGGCGCGGATTGCGGATCCCTTTGACACTGATCGCCGCAGCGGCCGCGTGCCTTACGTCAGGTTGCGGCGGGAGTTCACCGAACGCGCCGCTGCAGAAGGGCAACACACTGGTCACCGTTGCGCTGTCTGGCACAGCGAATGACCAGCTGACCGAGTTCGATC
>JBAVQT010000115.1:0-6098 GCA_049694295.1 Candidatus Acidiferrales bacterium | reverse complement strand
GTAGCACCGCAGGGCGTGGCACTCTGGCGCTGGTGCGCAACCCTGACGGGAGCAGCCATCTACTTCCTGGTTTGGGTAGTGGCGTTCGCACTGGGGTGGGCGCAACAGGCCTTTCGAGCTCTGTTCCCGGCGCAAGCTCGTGAGATGGCGGCTGCGACGGCATCGGCGCCGGCCGCTGAACCGGCGGTAAGGGCGGCGGCGCCCCGACCCGTAAAGGGACTCGATCTGGTTGTGACGCTGGTGAGCGCCGCCATCGCGGGCGCGTTTGCGGGCTGGCTGTATTCGTTACTTTCCGATTGGACCCAGGGGTGGGGGATCACGGGATCGCTAACGGCCGGCGTGCCACTGGTGCTGGCGATTTTTCTGCTGGCCGGCACGCTGCACATCGGCCTGATGGGCATCTCCTTTACAGACCGGAAACGCGAATGGTGGGGACGGCTCGGCGGATCGTTGCTGGTGTGGGGATTGATTTGGTTGGCGCTCTTTTGGCTGGCGCTCTATTTTCCGGAGACGCTTCGAAACCACGAGAAGTTTCTCGGAATCGAGCTGAAGGATCTCGCGGCCAAGTATCTGACGCCCGCGTGGATCTTGGCGACCATCGGCGGCCTGCTGGCTGGAAAATCCGGGTCCTCCGGCGAACCAGGCACGGAAACCTGGAAAGACACGGTGGCCCAGATTGCTCCTTACGTCTTCGTAGTCGGCCTGCTGTGCTGGGTATCGTTCGTCATCGATTCGGCGGGAGATTGGTGCCCGCCATGGACGGGGGCATACGCCCTGTGGTGGGCCCTGGCTGGATGTATAGCTCTGGCCGCAGCTATGGCCTGGCGGGTGGATATCAATCAGTTCTCGATGCACCTGATGTACAGGAACCGCCTGGTGAGGTGCTATCTGGGGGCGTCCAACGAGAAACGTTCGCCGAACCGATTTACGGGCTTCGACGCATCCGACGACATTCCACTGAAGAATTTTTTGGCCGTTCCCGATGATGGCATGACCTATGACGGGCCATATCCGGTGCTAAATGCCTCGCTCAATCTCGTGAAGGGAGAAGACCTGGCGTGGCAGGAGCGCAAAGCGGAATCTTTTGTGATGACGCCTCGCTTCTGCGGCTATGACGTTTGGCTTGAAGAGCAAGACAGCCCGCTGATGTCCGGCGAGCGCAGCGACTCCGCAGTCCTGCAGGAAAGGCGCCAGCAGGTCTCGAAATCCGTAAGCCCGGGCAGCAAAACGACAACGGACGTTGCCATTGCGGCAGCCCCGGCGGTCGGCGCGGTCCAGCGCAGCGACTCGCAGGAAAATAAAAACAAGCTCGACAGATTCGGCTACCGGCCAACCGCGAACTATGCATTCCCGCCGCCGGGGGGACATGGATTTTTTCTGGGCACCGCGATGGGGATTTCGGGCGCTGCCGCCAGTCCGAACATGGGTTTCTATACCACGCCCGCGGTCGCCTTTCTCATGACGGTGTTCAACGTACGGCTCGGGCAATGGATGGGAAACCCGCGCTATCGAAAGACGTGGCGGCGCCCCGGTCCGCGCTGGGGACTTTTCTGCCTGGTAAACGAACTCTTTGGCGGAACGGACGACCAGGCCCGGTATGTGTATCTTTCCGACGGCGGACACTTCGAAAACATGGCGTTGTATGAACTCGTGAAGAGGCGCTGCGGCTTGATCATCCTGTGCGATGCGGAGGCGGACCCCACCTACGGGTTCACCGGGCTGGGGAACGCGATCCGCAAATGCCGAATCGATCTGGGGATCGATATCGAATTGGACGTGAGCAAGATCAAGCCCAAGAAGACCGGCAAACCGAGCCTGGAGCATTGTGCCGTGGGAAAAATCCGCTACGACCAGGCCGACATTCACGGGACCAGCGGAACGATCGTCTATTTCAAGGCTTCGCTGACGGGCGATGAACCCACCGACGTGAAAAACTACAAAACGATGCACGATTCCTTCCCGCACGAGACCACCATTGACCAGTGGTTCACCGAAACTCAATTCGAAAGCTACCGGCAATTGGGCTATCACGAAGTCACTACCGCCATTCGGGGACTGCAGCCGGGTACCGAGATGCCGGTCAGCGACGGAAAGAAATCCGCACCGGCCACGAAAGGCGATGCCCCAAAACCCGCGGCTGGTCCAGCCGGAGACATAAACAAGACGCCCGATTCGATCGCTCAACGAGGAGCGAAGCTGGCTCTGGAGGGGGCGGAGGCCCTTCAGGCCAGCGTCGACCGAATCAAAGAACTTGCGGCCGAACTCTCCGGTTCTCTGCCAGAGAAACCGCCTGAGTTGGAAGAATCGGGGCCTGACGCGGAATTGCGAAAGGCGCTCACGGATTTCGGCTTCGAAACCTCTCATCTCAAGTGGCCTGACAAATAGCCGGCCAGACCTCGCTGCCCACCCATTTCCGCGCGTGCCGCGCAATTTCAAAAACAGTGGGTGCGGGACCGGAATTCCAGAGGTAGAATCCGGCGGAAATTCAAGCGTGCGGAAGTGCGCTCCAATTTCGAGCGCGAGGAGAAGCGATGCAACGACGGATGACAGCTGCGAAGCTAGTTGGCGCGGCGAGCCTGGTGGCCCTGTTGACGATGATTCTATGTGTGGTAGCGGGGAGCGGCGCGATCCCGCGCGTGCTTGCGCAACAGCCGGCGCCTCCCGCCGAGCAGTTCGTGCGCGCAGGACACCTGCTCGAGGTGCGCAGCGGGCGAATGCTGGCGGATCAGGTCATCGTGATTCGCGGCGAACGCATCGAACGCGTGGCTTCTGCGAGCGACGTAAAAATCCCCGCAGATGCAAAAGTGCTCGATCTGAGCAAAGAGACGGTGTTGCCGGGACTGATCGACGCGCACACCCACATTTTTCTCACCGACGAAGGGAAATATCCCTATGACCAGATGCTGCTGAAACAATCGTGGCAATACCGGACCATCGAAGCGGTGGTGAACGCCAAGAAAGATCTCGATGCCGGTTTCACCGCGATGCGCGACTGCGAGACCGAAGGCGCGATGTACAGCGATACGGACGTGCGCGACGCAATCAACGCTGGACTGATTCCCGGACCCCGTTTGGAAGTCGCCACGCGCGCGATGTCCACCACCGGCGGCTATCCCCTCGAGGGATATTCGCCGGAAGTTCCGGTGCCCACAGGCGTGCAGATTGTGGACGGCGTCGAAAATGCCCGCCTGGCGGTGCGTGAACAGATTAAATACGGCGCGGATTTCATCAAGATTTACGGTACGCACAAATTTCATTTCACGCCCGACGGCCAAATGGTGAGCCAGCCCACGTTTACGCTGGATGAGGCCCGCGCCATCGTCGATGAAGCGCATCGCGAGGGCGTGAAAGTGGCTTGCCACGCGTACGGCGGTCCGGGATTGCAGAACTGCCTCGACGCCGGAGTGGATTCGCTCGAACATGGTCTGGACATGACCGACGCGCAGGTGCAGGAGTTGGTCGCCAAGAAAATTTGGCTGGTGGCCACCCTATATCCCTATGAAGGCGAAACGCGCAAAGAAGATGAGGCTCGCACCGGCGGACGCGTCAGCCGGGCTAGCTTGCACGAAATCAGTTTCAAGAAAGCGCTGGCGGCGGGAGTGAAAATCGCGTTCGGCACGGACGTCGGCGCGTTTCCGCACGGGACGCAGGCGGTGGAGTTCGAGTACATGACCAAGTTCGGGATGACGCCGCTAGCCGCGATTCAGTCCGCGACGCTGCGCGCGGCCGAGCTGATGAGTTGGGAAGACCGCGTGGGCGCGATCGAATCCGGAAAATACGCGGACCTCGTGGCCGTGGACGGCAATCCGCTGGAAGATGTCCGCGAGCTCGAACGAATCAAGTTTGTGATGAAGGGCGGAGCCGTGGTACGCGACGACACGGCAAAGTAAGAGACGCAAAGTAGCGCGTCGAAATCCTCCGGCGATGCAACCTGCGCGTCGCCGGATCGTCAGATTATGAAGTAGCCGCAGGGCGCGCTGCGCCCGAACCCACCGCGCGCAGCGAGTCGCGAGCCGCCACGATGGTGCGGTCGATGTCGGCGTCGGTGTGGGCCGAGGAAACAAATAAAGCCTCAAACTGCGAGGGCGGCAGAAAAATACCGCGATCGAGCATTTCCGTGAAAAAAGCCCCGAAGCGCGCGGTATCGGATTTTTTCGCGTCGGTATGATCGCGGACCACCGAAGGCGTAAAGAAAAGAGTCAGCAGCGAGCCGGCGACGTTGACGTGTCCGGGCACACTCGTTTCTTTTAGCGCCGCTCGCAGGCCTTCGGCCAGGCGTTCGGTGCGCATGTTGAGATCTTCATAGAAGCCGGGTTTTTCGAGCTGCGCCAGCATGGCTAGTCCCGCGCGCATCGCCAGCGGATTGCCGGAGAGAGTGCCGGCCTGATACACCGGACCCACCGGCGCAATCATATCCATCACATCGGCTCGGCCGCCATAGGCAGCCACGGGCAATCCGCCACCAATAATTTTACCGAGCGTGGTGAGATCGGGCTTGATGCCGAAAAGCTCCTGCGCTCCGCCGCGCGCGATGCGAAATCCCGTGATCACTTCGTCGAAAATCAGGAGCGACTTATCGCGCTCGGTGATTTCGCGCAGGCCCTGGAGAAACTGGCCGATGGGCGGAGCGACTCCCATATTTGCGGCAATCGGCTCGACGATGATGGCGGCAATTTTGCCGGCGTGCGACTTGAAAATCTTTTCCACGGCTTCCAGATCGTTGTACGGCACGTCAAGCATGAGTTTGGCTATCGATTCGGGAACTCCCGGACTGGAGGTGATGTTCAGGGTGGCCACGCCCGAGCCGGCGTTGGAAAGGAAATGGTCGGAATGTCCGTGGTAGGAGCCGTCGAATTTCAGGACCAGATCGCGCTTCGTAAAGCCGCGAGCGGCGCGGACGGCAGACATGGTGGCTTCGGTGCCGGAGGAGACAAAGCGGATGCGCTCGATGGATGGAAGAGCGCGCTGAATCTGGTGCGCCAGGTCCACCTCGAGCGGCGACGTCATGCCGTAGCTGGTGCCGCGCTGCGCCTGCTCGGAAATCGCCGCGACAATTTCGGGATGCGCGTGGCCCAGAATTAGAGCGCCCCACGAGCAGACGTAATCAATATATTCGCGGCCGTCGAGATCGAAAAGTCGCGAGCCGAGAGCGCGGTCGACGATCAGAGGGGTGCCGCCGACGGCGCGAAAAGCGCGCACCGGACTATTTACGCCGCCGACCAGCACTTTTTGGCTTCGTTCAAAAAGGTCGGCGGAGCGAGGGCGTGGGTTGGGTGACATAAGTCCTCGATTCACAATTGCTGCGGCGCTGAACAACCGGTAGACAACGATTATCGCACGAAACGCCGCTCCCGATGGGCCGCCGGAAGCGCTCTGCTTAGGCCGCGCTCGCTCTTCGTATCGGCATTTGCAGCGGCGTTCAACAGTGCTGGAGCCAGCGCGCGACGTCTTTCGCGTGGTAGCTGAGGATGATCGATGCGCCGGCGCGCTGTATCGACGTCAGGATTTCCAGCGTGACGCGTTGCTCGTCCAGCCAGCCATTCCGAGCGGCCGCCTTCACCATCGAGTATTCGCCGCTCACGTTGTACGCCGCCACCGGCACATCGAATTTTTCGCGGACGCGCTGAATGATGTCGAGCGAAGGCAGCGCGGGCTTGATGAGGATGATGTCGGCGCCTTCCTCGAGATCCAGCGCGACCTCGCGGAGAGCTTCGCGCGCGTTGGCGGGATCCATCTGATAGCTGCGGCGATCGCCGAACTGCGGCGCCGAACCGGCGGCCTCGCGAAACGGACCGTAAAAAGCCGAGCAGGTCTTCGCGGCGTACGACATGATGGCGACGTCCGCAAACTTATTTTCGTCCAGCTTGCTGCGAATCGCGGCCACGCGGCCGTCCATCATGTCGGAGGGCGCCACAATGTCCGCGCCGGCGCGCGCGTGGGAAAGCGCAGCGTCGGCCAGCAGAGCGACCGAGGGATCGTTGAGAATCTGGCCGTCTTCGATCACCCCGCAATGACCGTGGCTCGTATATTCGCAGAGACAAACATCGGTCATGACGATCAGATCGAGCTTGGCTTTGCGGATCGCGTCCACCGAGCGC
>JBAVQT010000114.1:0-1995 GCA_049694295.1 Candidatus Acidiferrales bacterium | reverse complement strand
GGATATTAGTTGGTGGCGAATTGCCTGGCGGCGCGATGGCGCAATTTGCCGAGGCTTTTGTTGAGCGGATTATTGCGGTCGAGGAACGGGAGGATCGGAGCGCGGCGTTTTTCGGCCCTGCTGCGAGCTTTGAGCAGGCGGGCGTTGGGTCCGAAGCTTTGGCGGGCCTGATCGAGAGTGAGAATGGCGTTCTGGCGCTGGCCCGAGGCCATGTAAACCTCGGCTAAATTGAGATGAAGTTGCAGCTCCTTTTTTTTGAGCTGCAGCGCGGTCTCACAGAGTTTGGTGGCTTCGGCCCAGCGGCCTTCGGAGCGGGCGATGGCCAGGCCGAGAAACGATAAATAGTAGGGGTTGGCGCTGTCGAGTTCGACGCAACGGCGGAGCTGGACCTGGGCTTTCTGGGCATAGCCACCTTTGAGAAGTTGTACGCCTTGCTTGAATGACGCGACTGCATCAGTTTCCGGCATGTATGCCTCCGAAATTTTCCCGGGCGGCTGGACGTTCGGGGACTTGCGGAGCGCTGCAACGAGGATGGGGAGTTGAACGCTCGGATATACGTTAATGAAAGCGAGGGGCAAAAAGATACTGGCCGGATGGACAGGTCGCGAGAGAGCAAACGAAGGCTTGCCGCGGGCGGGGCATGGGAGAGTGACGCGCGCGGGCGGAGTACGCCGCGGAGGGACGCCCCATGTGGGCGCGTTGACTTGTGTGCGCGGCAAAACTAAGATGTGCGGACAATGGCGGACACACAATCGATCGTAGGGCAAACAATTTCGCAATATCGCGTGTTGGAAAAGCTCGGCGGCGGCGGAATGGGCGTGGTGTACAAGGCGGAAGACACCAAGCTCGGCCGCATGGTGGCGCTGAAATTCTTGCCGGACGAGGTATCGCAGGACAAGCTGGCGCTGGAACGATTTCTTCGCGAAGCGCGCGCGGCCGCGGCGCTGAATCATCCCAACATCTGCACGATCTATGAAATCGGCGAATACCAGGGGCGCAGCTACATCGCCATGGAGCTGCTGAAGGGCGCGACGATGAAGCATCGCATCGCCGGCGGCGCGCTGCCATTTGAGACGCTGCTGGAGTCCGGCATCCAATCGGCGGATGCGTTGGACGCGGCGCATTCCGAGAACATCGTTCACCGCGACATCAAGCCCGCAAATATTTTTCTGACGGATCGAGGACAGACGAAAATATTGGATTTTGGGCTGGCCAAAGTCATGGTTAGCGCGGGAGTCGACGGGCACACGATGTCCGGCGGCGCGACGATCGGCGACGCGAATCTGACGAGTCCGGGAATTGCGGTGGGCACGGTGGCATATATGTCACCGGAGCAGACGCTGGGGAAGGAACTGGATTCGCGGACGGATATTTTTTCGCTGGGGGTGGTGCTGTACGAGATGGCGACGGGACGGCAGGCTTTTTCGGGAGCGACTTCGGCGGCAATTTTCGACGCGATTTTGAACCGCGCGCCGGTGGCTCCGGTGCGGGTGAATCCCGAGGTGCCGCAGGAACTCGAACGCATCATTAACAAGACACTCGAAAAAGACCGCAACATGCGTTACCAGACGGCTGCGGACCTGCGCACGGATTTGAAACGATTGCAGCGCGATTCGAGCTCGGGACATACGCGAGCGGCGGCAGAAAGCGCGGGTGCGGGCGGAAGCGGAACGATGGTCACAGGCTCTGGCGCTTCGCCATCCAGCGGTGCGGAGAGAGCGGCGAGCGGGTCGGGGAGCGCGGCCATTGTGTTGGGGGAGGCGAAAAAGCATAAGGGATTGTTGATTGGGGTGCTGGCGCTGATCGTGGCGGCGATTGTCGGTGCGATTGGCTTCGCGATTTACAAAGGTCGCGGGCACGAGGTGGCGCTGAGCACGCAGAACATGCAGATCCAGAAGCTGACGCAGAGCGGCAAGGCGGCCGGCGTGGCGATTTCACCGAACGGGCAATATGTGGTGTATGTGCTGCGGGACGGCGAGATGCAGAGCCTGATGG